>JBCBZX010000336.1:0-3286 GCA_039815105.1 Pseudomonadota bacterium | reverse complement strand
GCCGATGGCGCAAACGGTGGCTTTCCGTGCCACTTTTAGAGCTGATATGTGTCGCGAATGAAGGACTTGCCATGACCGACGCAAATACTGAAACCACCCATGCGAATGAACCGCGGCGCGGCAGTCGCCGGGGGCGCTCTGAGCGACGAGCGGCGCGCCAGTCGAATGATGTTCAGTCATTTCCTCCTATCGAAAGACAGATTCCGACCGTCGAGCTGTTGAGCGATGAGCAGCTTCAGAAGATTGAAGACAATGCGGATCGCATTTTGGCGGAAGTGGGCGTCGAATTTCGGGATGATTCTGAAGCGTTGGACATGTGGCGTGCCGCCGGCGCATCGGTGGAGGCGGAGCGTGTGCGCTTTCCCAAGGGCTTGTGTCGCGAGTTGATGAAGACGGCGCCTTCGTCTTTCGTGCAGCATGCTCGAAATCCCGAACGGAATGTGGAAATTGGTGGCAACAAGACGGTTTGTGCGCCGGTTTATGGTCCGCCATTCACGCTGACCCTGGAGGGCGAGCGCCGTTATGCGACGCTGGCCGATTTCGAAGATTTTGTTAAGCTGATCTACCGCATGCCGGCACTGCACCATTCGGGTGGCACGGTTTGTGAGCCGGTGGACGTTCCGGTGGAAACCCGGCATCTCGATATGCTGTATGCGCACATCAAGCATTCCGACAAGCCTTTCATGGGGTCCGTGACTGCACCTGAGCGGGCGCAAGATTCCGTCGATATGGCGCGCATTTTGTTTGGCGAAGAGTTTGTCGAGAACAATTGCGTTCTCACCAGTCTTATCAATATCAATTCGCCCCTCGTGTTCGATGATACGATGATGGGTGCGTTGAAAGTGTATGCGCGGGCCAACCAGGCCTGTATCGTCTCTCCATTCATCGTGGGTGGTGCCATGTCTCCGGTCACCGTTGGCGGCACGCTTTCTCAAGTGTTTGCAGAGAGCCAAGTGGCGGTGGCTTTCAGCCAGCTTTGCCGACCCGGCGCGCCCGTCATTTTGGGTACCTTCGCAACCGGTATCTCCATGTCTTCAGGTGCCCCCGCCTTCGGCACGCCTGAGCCTGCTCAAGTGCTTCTGGGTGTTGGGCAATTTGCCCGCAAGCATGGTCTTCCGTTTCGATCGGGTGGATCGCTTACGGGCTCCAAGTTACCCGATGCGCAGGCGGCCTATGAGAGTGCGAACACGCTCTATCCGGCGATTTTGGGCGGCGTGAACTTTATGCTTCACGCAGCTGGCTGGCTGGAGGGTGGTCTCGTCTCTTCGCTTGAAAAGCTGTACATGGATGCGGACCAGCTTGCGGCCATGCAGAAATTTTCCGCCGGTGTGGACACGTCTGATGATGCGCTGGCTTTTGATGCCATCAACCAGGTGCAGCCGGGCAATCACTTCCTGGGTTGCGACCACACTCAGGCCAACTTCCAAACCGCATTCTACCGTTCAACTGTGGCCGACAATGACAGTTATGAGCAGTGGATTGCCGGCGGTGGCCAAGACACCCGCGCCCGTGCCGCTGACAAAGTCCGGGCTGAACTCGCGGCTTACGAAGCGCCGCCACTGGACGTCGAGATTGATGCAAAGCTGAGGGCGTTCATGGCTACCCGCAAGCAGGACATCACCGGTGAGGCACCGACAGAAGAGTGGCTTAATCAGGCGGAAGCGCCAACTGAAAAAGCGTTCAAAGCCCGCAGCCGTGCTATGCGCGAAGCATTTGGGCTGGATGGCAAAGGCGGCGAAGCGAGCGAGTAGCTATCTCAAGCGCGACGGCGCCGACCCGCGCGCTCGCGTTTGGGCGCTGGTTCGGCGTCTCGCTGTGCCGCCACGGCGTTGACGTATGGGCCAAGCGCGTCCTCAATTTCCTGCAGCGTGGGTCTCGGACCCTGTACGTAATTGTCCATGGCCACGCGCATCGCTTTCAGATGCTCAGGCGATGTTCCGCAACAGCCGCCCACAATGTTGGCCCCTGAGTTCAGCGCCAGATCGACATATTTGGCCATGAGCTCCGGTGTGCCGGTGTAGACAACCTCATCGCCCTTGACGACTGGTATGCCGCAATTGGCCTTTGCGATTATGATCTGACCGTCTTTGGAAGCGTCACTCATCTCCAGGATCGCGGCCACAAGATCTGATGCGCCGACGCCGCAATTGGCTCCCACGCCGTGATGATGGTCGTGATGATGACTGTGGCCATGGCCATGGTCTGCCGCTTGGATGACCGAAGGCATGGCCGATGGCCGCAAGCCCATCATGGTTTTGCCTGCTGTATCGAACGAGCCTGTGATCACATAATCCATGTCGCAGTTTTCGGCTGCACGCGCTGCGGCTTGCATCTCGATTTCAGCGGACATGGTTTCAATCCATATCACTTCGGCACCGCCAGCCTTCAAGCCTTCAATTTGCTCGGTAAAGGATGCGACGGCCGCGTCGAAGGTGAGGGGGCCTATGGGTTCGAACAGATCGCCTGTCGGGCCGACTGATCCGGCAATGAGAACTTTCTTGTCCGCCTGCGCTGCGCACTCGGTGGCAAGTCTGGCCGCAGCTTGGTTCAGTTCGTGAACACGATCGTCAGCATCATGCAATTTGAGGCGATTGGCGGTGCCGCCAAACGAATTGGTGAGGATAATGTCTGATCCTGCATCAATAAATGAGTTGTATAAATGTCTGATTTTTTGAGGGAAATCCACGTTCCAAAGCTCTGGCGGTTCGCCGGAAGACAGGCCGAGTTGAAACAAGTTTGTGCCCGTGGCGCCATCGGCGAGAAGTCGACCTTTTTGTGCAAGCAAGTCGCGAAGCGGTGATGAGGTTGCCATGGACGTTTCCTTATATAATGGAACTCTTATATTTGTTGGCACGGCCTTTCACCAGCATAAATCTACGGAAATTTGCATTCTCGTCGGCATCAAAAAACCGCCGCAGGTTTTAAAGACTGCGGCGGTCCGAATTTTGGTGCGCTAGAGTTTTTGAAAATCGCTAAGCAGCGTCGCGCGAACGGCCGCCGGTGTCGGTGTTTCCGCTCAATTCGACTTTCTCAACCATCGAACTCACGATCTGGTCGAGGGAAATGGTTCCCACTTGCTTGCCAGTATCGTCGATCACTTTCACCTGACTGACCTTTTGCTCTTGCATAAGGCGCGTAGCAGCATCCAGACGCGTGGAGCCTGAAATTTCTGGGCCGGCCACATCGGCTGGTGGTCCCATTAGGCTGTCCACGCGGATAACCCGGGCGCGATTAATGTCTTTGACGAAGTCGCGAATATAGTCATCGGCCGGGTTGAGGATGATGT
>JBCBZX010000293.1:0-3916 GCA_039815105.1 Pseudomonadota bacterium | reverse complement strand
GCGATGCATCCTCATGGACAACCTCAGCGCGCACTTTGGCGACGACATCGACGACCTCTCACCCTCACATCGATTGAGCTCGGCTTCCTCACAGAGCGGCGCCAAGCGCTGGAAAACTTGTCGCAGCGCGTTGAGCTGGCAAGCATTCGCTCTGTTGTCACCACCCTCATTCAGACCGAGAAGTACGGCACGCCGCTGGCCTCATCCCTGCGCGTGCTATCGGGCGAGTTCAGAAATGAGCGCATGATGAAGGCGGAAGAAAAGGCCGCGCGCCTGCCCGCAGTCATGACGGTTCCGCTGATTTTGTTCATTATGCCGTGCTTATTTGTGGTGCTGGTTGGCCCTGCCACCTGTAAAATTTCGGACGAGTTTATTAATCGTTAGGCAAGATTTGGTAGATTCGGAGCATGTACAAGTTGCTTCGATTCGCAAAACGCTTGCGTAAAAGGCAGACCCTACGTGACCAGCGCGGGGTTGCTTCCATCGAATTTGCGATGGCTTTCCCCATCACATTGCTGCTGATCATGGGTGCCATCGAATTCGGCTATGTTCTCTATGCCAATTCCATCTTGGAAGGTGCGGTCCGCGAGGCGTCTCGCCGGGGCTCAACGGGCTATGCGCCCTGCGATATGACCCGCGAGGAATACATCTTCGCGCTCGTCAACCAGGAGATGCTGACCTTCGCCGATACGGAGCGAAGCACGATCACCCAAACTGTTTACAACAGCTTTGACGATATTGAAGGCGAGCCCTTTGCTGACCTCAATGGCAATGGCTACCGTGACGGCTCAGAACCCTTTTCCGACATTAACGGCAACGCCCAATACGACCGCAACCTTGGGGCTGCGGGCTTAGGCGGCGCAGGCGCAATCGTTGTCTATGATCTCGAATACACGCTCAACACGCTCTTCGGCTGGCTGACAGACCAAATGGGCAGCGACCGCACATGGACAATCGGTGCACGCGCAACCATACGGAACGAGCCTGCCGCCATGGACGGGACGTTTGGTGCAGAAGTTGACGATTGCGATTTAGAATGATGCGTAGCTTACTTAAAGATCAGCGAGGCAGTGTCTTATTGGAGCTGGCCTTCGCGCTCCCCATCATGATGCTCATCATCTTTGGCGGGGTCGAACTCACCCGGTTTTTGCTCAACGCGCAAAAAATCAACCGCGTGGCCATGTCAACGGCTGACCTGGTGTCGCAATCACGGCGCGTGAGCGAAGCGGACATCCAAAACATGTTTCGCGCCAGCCAAGCGGTGATGGGCAATGAAACCATCACAACACGCGGCAATGTCATCATATCGTCTGTAACGCGCACCGGTGATGATCCGCCGCAAGTGCGCTGGCAGCGCGATTCAAAAGGCGGCCATAATGGCAAATCCAGCGTTGGCAGTGAAGGCGCGGCAGCTACGCTCCCGACAGATGTTGTCTTAGATGCAGGCGACGGCGTTATTGTCGTCGAAGTCTATTACGAGCACCGGCCGTTGCTGTTTGATACAGTTGTAGGCGATCAGGACATTTATCAGATCGCTTTCTTCCGGCCACGCTTTGGCACTCTTGAGGAAGTGGAGGGCAACAACGGCTAACTGTGTTGACATTCCTGCCAGCCGCGGCGAAACCCTGCTTGCATTTTTAATGAACAGGGTTTCGACGAGGGCATATCATCATGGCTGGATCAGCAAAACACGTGGGCGGCAACCGCTATCGCGAGACATTTGGGCGGTACTTTGAAGAGTTTAAGGTCGGCGATATTTACGAGCATCGCCCCGGCCGAACCATTAGCGAAACCGACAATACCTGGTTTACGCTTTTGACCATGAATACACACCCCCTGCACTTCGATACCGAATTTGCCAAACATTCAGAATTCGGCAAACCACTTGTCGTCTCCTCGCTCACAGTCTCTATTTTGCTGGGCATATCGGTATCCGACATCAGCCAAAAGGCGATCGCCAATCTCGGCTGGACCGACATCAAGATGACGGCCCCGGTGTTTTGCGGCGACACCCTTTATGGGGAAAGTGAAGTCTTAGAAGTGCGCGAATCCAAATCGCGGCCGACACAAGGGATCGTCACAGTAAAGTCCCGCGCCTTCAATCAAGACGGCGTTCAGGTGTGTGAATTTGTGCGCTCTGCTTTGATACCAAAAGAAGGGCATGCGGTCGAAGATAAGGCAAACTACTAGGCCCGATTGCCCCCTTGCCTCGCTTGGGCGACTGTGAGTAGAGTGCGCCATTAACCATTTAATCCATGGTTATATGGGGGCATCATGTCAGACTCTGCGAAGCTGATTGTCGGCGCTGTCTTGTTGTTAGCGCTGGTTTTCATCACCAATCTCATCAAACATGAAGCCATTGAGGCGGAGCTAAGCGGCGTTGCTGCGGCTACGCTCGCGGACGCGAATGTTGAGTGGGCGAGCGTCAGCGTAGACGGCCGCAACGCAACCGTGAGCGGCGTTGCCCCCAGTCAAGATGCCGGTGATGCAGCGGTTGAGCTTGTGGGCGGCCAGTTCGGCATTCATAGCGCCAAAGGGGATTTCAGCGTTGTTGAAGTCGTCTCCCCATTTCTATGGTCGGCGCGGTTTTCGGGAACGGATCTTATCTTAGCGGGCGTTGTGCCGTCTTCAGAGGTGCTTGACGCTATTATGGCGCGCGCGCAGAGCCTGTTTTCCAGCAGCACCATTCGTAACGAGATGCGGGTTGCCGGCGGCGTTCCCGATGGCGATTGGCAGTCAGCCTCCTTTCAGGGTTTACAGCAATTGGCGCGCCTTAAGTCTGGCAGTGCCCGCTTGCTCGGCCCTCTCCTCACCATTACTGGCATCACGGATACGGCTGAAACGGCCTCGTCCATCAAAGAGAGCGTCACCGGCCTTGCGACTGGCTTTAAAGGCACAACAGACATTACGGTCGATGTGCCTGATAAAGCACCTGAATTGCCTGGACCCATTGTCGAGAATACCGATAAGGCGATCATCGTCCCAGCTGAGGCGCAGAAAGAGATTGACCGGTGCCAAGGCGCGATTGACGCCATCATGCAAGGTCAAACCATCAACTTCCGAACCGGCAGCGCGGAGGTCATCCCGCAGCCCAACCCTCTTATTGTTCGCCTAGCAACAGTTGCCAAAGAATGCCCCACGACACGGATTGTCATTTCAGGCCATACTGACAGCGTGGGTGATGCAGATGCCAATCAGGCTTTGAGCAAAGCGCGCGCACAAGCGGTGGTGAATTTGTTGGTTGATGAAAGTGTTGAAGCGCAGCGCCTGGATGCGCGCGGGTTTGGATCTTCCAAGCCCATTGCTGAAAACACAACGCCGGAGGGGCGAAGCGCCAATCGCCGCATTGAGTTCCGTGTTCTATATGCCGGCGCGCCGTAAAGGCTGAGACACCAAAAACGCGAGAGAAGGACGAACGTCATGGGGTATTTGTTAATCGAATTGCTGCTGTTTCTCGTTGTGGCGTTCCTGATCGGTTTACTGATTGGATACTGGGTCTGGGGCGGTCGGGGCACCAAGGTCGTCCATCTTGAGCAAGACTTGATCAATGCCCGCAAAGCGCTTGAAGACTGCCAATCGGCACGCCAGCGCCTAGAGCGCGAAGACAGCGCCAACAGAACAAAACTCACGGACGCGCAAGCCCGCATCACCAGTTTGGAAGAAGCCCTGGCCAATGCCCGGCAAGAGGCTGCCGATGCAGCAGCCGCAGCTCCGCCGCCGCCAGTGGAAACACCAGCGCCGCCGCCACCACCTGCCGAACCTATGGGCATTGTGGCGGCCGTTTCTCAGCCAGATGAAGAAGCTGTGGCAAAGCTGGCCACAAGCCCCTTCCTAGACAAGCCGGTTGGCGAACCAGACAACTTGCGACTCATTAAGGGCGTGGGTCCCAAGCTCTCAAACATGTTGCACGCCCTCG
>JBCBZX010000111.1:0-9156 GCA_039815105.1 Pseudomonadota bacterium | reverse complement strand
CCGCTTTCCGCTGGCGACGTTCTTCTTCTGGGTCATCTTCGCCACGCTCCTGCTGCCCCTGGAGGTGCGGATCCTGCCTTCCTACGAGGTCGTGCGGTCGCTTGGCATGCTCAACACCTATTCCGGGCTGATCATCCCGCTCATCGCCTCGGCCACGGGCACGTTCTTCTTCCGCCAGTTCTTCAAGTCTGTGCCTGACGAGTTGTTGGAGGCGGCGCGCATCGAAGGGGCCGGGCCGTTCCGGTTCTTCATCGACTTGAAGAACTGATCGTAAACCTCTCCGGTGGCATCCGCCGGAACTTGAAGCTGGATATTCATGACAATCGATGGTTGTCTGGCGCTAGAGGCCTCGAGCGGTACTTTCGCGCTCGAACCCACCTTCGTAGCTCGGACCTCCGCCTCGTGTTCGACCTCTTCAATCACCGGTTCGTTTGTGAAGTTTGCGCCTTTTGCAAAAGCTTGAAAGGTCGTTACCATCTTCGCTACCGCATCGGAGCCTACTGTTGTATTCGCAGCAAAGAAGTTTGAGAGCGCTTCACGATCAAGTTGATCAGCGTTTGGGTACATCGAAAAGAGGTCGGCGTAGCCTTGCTTCATACCCTGGGCAATTGCTGCCGGAGCGTCTTCGCGCATTTTCTGCCAGAGTTCAGTTGGAGCACCGCCCTTCTTATCTTCGACCAACTTGACGAATTTCAATGCGCCTATCATGCGATCGTCATTGCTGCTTTTATAGCCCAGCGATCTCAATGTATCTCGCGTGAAATTCGCCGGTTTGCCGATCGTAGGTATCTTCTTCAACAATTCGTTCAGCTTTTCAGGACTTTGGACATAAGGGTAACTCATCGGATTTCCTTGAGTAGTAAAAACGGTCGCAAGTGTTCACAGAATGTTCTTGTATAGGTCATGATCGGCAAGACTGTCCACTTGACCCAACACCCATTCCCCCTTATCCACCGTCCAGCTCTGGCCTAACCGCCGGAGCCGTATCCCGTGACCATCTCACAAAGCGTGCGTGAGGTGGTCTGTCAGCTCGCATGTTTTCCGCGAAAACATTGCAGGCAAAGGAGGGTGCATTTCCATTTGGTTGGTCGGCCTTTGCCACACGCGGCGGGGGCGGGCCGTTTTGTTTGGAGAATGTGATGAGCAAGCGCCATTCACAGAAATATAAAATTGATCGCCGTATGGGCGAAAACATCTGGGGCCGCCCAAAATCCCCAGTGAACAACCGTGAATATGGCCCCGGCCAGCACGGCCAGCGCCGCAAAAGCAAGCTGTCGGACTTCGGCATCCAGCTGCGCGCAAAGCAGAAGCTCAAGGGCTATTACGGCAACATCACCGAGAAAATGTTCCGCAAGATCTACGCCGAGGCCAACAGCCAGAAGGGCGATACGTCCGAAAACCTGATCGGCCTCCTGGAACGCCGCCTCGACGCTGTGGTGTACCGCGCCAAATTCGTGCCGACTGTGTTCGCAGCCCGCCAGTTCATCAATCACGGCCACATCACTGTGAACGGCGTGAAAACCAACATTCCGTCCTACCGCCTGAAAGTGGGCGATGTTGTCGAGATTCGTGAAAAGTCCCGCGACCTCGTCATCGTGCTGGAAAGCATTGGCCTGGCTGAGCGCGACGTGCCTGACTATATCGACGTCGACCACAAAAAGATGTCCGCAACCATGAAGTCGGTTCCCGGCCTGGCTGACGTGCCATACCCGGTGGTGATGGAGCCAAACCTGGTGGTGGAATTCTACTCGCGCTAACGCGCGTTTGTTTGCGCTCACGCTCGCAGCCTTTGGCTGCGCTGTGCGGGCGCGGCGGGTTCCGCCGGGCGCTGTTCGCGCCTTAAGAGCCCGCTGTCAGATTGATTCAAGAAGCCGCCGGAACACCGTGTTCCGGCGGCTTTTTTGTTGCTTAGGTGTGCAACTGGTCTAGGCTTGCTCCACTGATTGGGAGAAGCAGACATGAAAACACGCGCCGCCATTGCCGTCCAAGCTGGCAAGCCGCTGGAAGTGACCACCGTAAACCTCGATGGCCCGAGGGAGGGCGAGGTGCTGGTGGAGATTATGGCCACTGGCATTTGCCATACGGACGAGTTCACACTGGCCGGCGCAGACCCTGAAGGCATGTTCCCGGCCATTCTGGGCCATGAAGGCGCCGGCATCGTGCGCGAGGTGGGGCCGCATGTGACCAGCGTCAAACCGGGCGATCATGTGATCCCGCTTTATACGCCCGAGTGCCGCCAGTGCGAATATTGCCTGCATCCGAAAACCAATCTGTGTCAGGCCATCCGCACAACCCAGGGGCAGGGCGTCATGCCCGACGGCTCCAGCCGCTTCACCACCGAAGATGGCGACCCAATCCTGCACTATATGGGCACCAGCACATTTTCGAACTTCACCGTGCTGCCGGAGATCGCGTTGGCGAAAATCCGCGAGGACGCGCCCTTTGATAAGGTTTGCTACATTGGCTGCGGCGTCACTACTGGCATCGGGGCGGTCATCAACACGGCCAAAGCCGAGATTGGCTGCCGCGCCATTGTGTTTGGCCTTGGCGGCATTGGTTTGAATGTCATTCAGGGCCTGCGCTTGGCTGGCGCGGACCAGATCGTCGGTGTTGACTTGAACCCGGCCAAACGCGAAATGGCCGAAAAGTTCGGCATGACCGATTTCGTCAATCCGTCCGAGGTGGAAGAAGATCTGGTGCCCTATTTGGTGAATCTTACCAAGGGCGGTGCGGACTATACGTTCGATGCCACGGGCAATACCGGCGTCATGCGAACGGCGCTTGAGGCGGCCCATAAGGGTTGGGGCGAGAGCATTATTATCGGTGTGGCGGCCGCGGGTGCTGAGATTTCCACACGGCCGTTCCAGCTTGTCACGGGCCGCAGCTGGCGCGGCACGGCCTTTGGCGGCGCGCGCGGCCGCACGGATGTCCCGCAAATTGTCGACTGGTACATGGATGGCAAGATCGAGATCGATCCCATGATCACGCACACAATGGGCCTCGATGACATCAATAAGGGTTTTGACCTGATGCATGCCGGTGAGAGCATACGGTCAGTGGTCCTGTACTAGTGGCCGATCTATCCGTCCTATTGGCCTTCGCAGTGGCGACTCTGACATTTGCCTATTTGCTGGGGCCTGCGATGCTCTACGCCACCGCTCAAACAATTGCCGGTGGTCGGCAGGTGGGCTGTTTTTCGGCGCTGGCCGACAACGCAGGAGCGGGTCACGCTAGGCCCACAGGGGCGCACAGGTAAGAAATGGAGAAATGGCATGAAACCTAAAATCGGTCTCGCAGCTTTGATGGTTTGGTGCGCAGCCATTTTTGCCCAGGTGTTGCCGGGATACGCCCAAACTTTGGGTGAGGAGCCTCGGCGCGGCTCTGTGGAACGCACACAATTGCTAAACACGGTGCGCCCGGCAGCGGAGCTTGAGCTTGGTCTGCCAGTAGAATTTGTGGTGAGGCACCTTCGCGTAGATGGCCCCTGGGCCTTTCTCGCAGGTGACATGCAGAAGCCAGGTGGAGTGGCGATCCAATGTGAGGAAATCCGACATCCCGGAGATTGCGGCTTGATGGATGGTTTCTCCATCTTCGCCCTATTGTCGAGACAAGGCGACCGCTGGCGGTTGCGCGATATGCACATCGCGCCCACTGATGTGAGTTGGTCGAGTTGGCCGGATGCGTATGGCGTTCCATGCCAGCTGGTGCTGCCTGATACGTTCTGTCGATAGCTTTGGGCCCAACCATCCGTGTTGCAAAGAGATGACACTGTCTTTGCCATGGGGTGGCTGGACAGTGCGCCCTGCAATGGCGATAAGCAGGCAACGAATGACGGGAATTCCGCTATGAAAAAACTGATCTTGCAGGCTGTCAGCTGGTGGAATGGTGCCACCTGGGGCACGCGCTTCTTCACTTGGCGCAATGGTACGAAGGTTGGCGAAGATGAGTTCGGCAACGTCTATTATGAAGGCAGTGAGTTTTACGGACGCCCGCGCCGTTGGGTGATCTATGCCGACTATGCCGAAGCGTCTGCTATTCCAGCGGGCTGGCACGGGTGGATGCACCATCGCGTGGACACGCCACCATCGGAGCAGGACTATCAGGCGCGCCACTGGGAAATGAGCCACAAGCCCAACATGACCGGCACTGCCGCCGCATACCGGCCCAAGGGCTCTATGTTGACGCCGGAAGCTCGCCCTGAAGTGACGGGTGATTATGAAGCTTGGACGCCGTAGCTGCAGTTCAGCTGATGTTCAGCGTGTTGGTGCCACAATCGCTTTCTAAGCAACCCCCGCATTCGGTCACTTTAGTAAGTGACGACCATTGTGCCCCAAAGACCCGTAATTCTGGACCATCATGCGCCTGACTTCCCTTTTTGCAGTTTTCGTCGCTTCGGCGCTGTCGCTGGTTTCAGAGGCACCGGTCGCCGATGCGGCCCGCATCTCAAACCGCGTGGCTGTCTTCAGCGGCATCGACAAGATCACCGGCCGTATTACGACGTTTGATGTCTATATAGACGAGACAGTCCAGTTCGGCGCGCTGCAGGTGACGCCAAAAATCTGCTACACGCGCGATGAAACGGAAACGCCGAAAACCACCACTTTTGTGCAGGTTGATGAGATCACTCTGGACCGCAAAATCCGGCGCATCTTCAATGGTTGGATGTTTGCGGACAGCCCTGGCCTCAACGCCGTAGAGCACGCCGTTTACGATATTTGGCTCAAGACCTGTAAACAAACATCGGATGTGGTGCCGCCGCCATCGTGATCGGTGCAAAGGGCGCGATCGGTCCCAAGGGGGAGTGTCTGTGCCGCAAGCTTTTCGGGAAAAAAGTTCGCCTTTTGGCCGATGGCGGCATCCAGCACATGGCGGTAGCTGTCGGCGGGCACCTCAATGGCGCCGAAACGAGCCAAGTGACCCGTGATAAACTGGGTGTCCAGAAGTGAGAAGCCGCCCAGTTTGAGCCGGGCCACAAGATGAACAAGTGCTACTTTTGAAGCATCTGCCACGCGGGAAAACATGCTCTCGCCAAAGAATGCACCATTGATCCGAACGCCGTAAAGGCCGCCCACCAACGCGCCTTCTGCCCACACTTCAACGCTATGTGCGTGGCCCATTGCGTGTAGCTGCGCGTACAGGTCAAGAATTGTCCGATTGATCCAGGTGCTTTCGCGTCCGGGTTGGGGGGCTGCGCACTCGCGCATGACTTGGGAAAAGGCCAAGTCGACCCTCACGTCGAATTTGCCTGATTTTACGGTTCGCACCAGCCGACGCGGCACATGAAACCCATCGAGCGGAATGATGCCCCTCATATCAGGCTCTATCCAGTGCAGCCCCTGATCGTCCGCAGATTCTGCCATTGGAAACAGGCCGCAGGCATAGGCTTTTAAAACCAGTTCGGGTGATATTTGTATCGGCGTGGCCTGGGGTCTGCTCATGCTTGACTCATACCACCACAAGCCATATCCGCAATGAATGCTAGCTGACGCGCATGGTTGCTAGCTTCACACCAAACGCGATGAACAACGCACCCGTGGCGCCTTTGAGCAGCCGTGCAAGCATAGGTTTCACCACGTGCTTGCCTACGCGCTGGAACACGCCAATCATACCTGCAAACCAAACCGCATTCAGCACGCAATGTATCGCCACCAATAGCGCGGCAGATGACCAAGCGCCTGAGCCCTGAGGAATGAATTGCGGGAAGGCCGCCAAATAGAACATCGCAGTTTTCGGGTTCAGCGCGTTGGTTAGAAATCCCTCCCAAAAGGCGCCACGATATCTGGGATACGGCTTGGAAGCGTGTGTTTTGGGGGAGGTTATGGCCCCTGTGTTGGCAAACGCCCCGCGAAGCGACTTGAAACCGAGATAGATAAGGTAGAAAGCGCCCAGAACCTTGAACACGGTGAACAACTCAGCCGATTGAACGAGAAGAGCGGCGACGCCCAACACGGAGAGCGCGCCCTGCACACAAAATGCAGCGATGAAACCTGCAATGTTGGCAAAGCCAGCGCCCGTGGACCGGGTCGCAACGCTTTTGGCAATCAGCAGCCCGTTGGGCCCTGGCGACATGACGAGTAAAGCAGCAATTACGGCGAAAGATATGATGCTTTGCAGGTCCATGAATGCCACTACTTCATTCCCAGATACTTTTCGAGCCAGTGAATGTCGTAGTCGCCAGATTTCACGTCGGGCTCCTGCGCCAGCCTTTGGTGCAGTTCGATGGTTGTATCGACCCCTTCAACTACGAATTCGTCCAGCGCACGGGATGTGCGTGAGATGGCTTCTTCTCGCGTTGCGCCGTAGATGACCAATTTGCCGATCAGGCTGTCGTAATAGGGCGGTATCCGATAGTGCGTGTAAGCTCCGGAATCTACGCGCACGCCCATACCACCTGGTGGGTGCCAGAATTTGATCTCGCCAGGTGAAGGCACAAATGTTTCCGCATGCTCAGCATTAATGCGGCACTCGATGGCGTGGCCCTTCAGGGTGATTTCTTCCTGCGTGCGTGACAGGCCAAGACCGGCAGCCACACGCAATTGTTCCTGCACCAAATCCATGCCGGTGATCATTTCGGTAACCGGATGTTCCACCTGCAGGCGGGTGTTCATCTCAATGAAATAGAACTCGCCATTCTCATAGAGGAATTCAATTGTTCCAGCGCCGGAATATCCAAGCTTGGCAACGGCATCGGCGCAGGTTTTGCCAATTTGCGCGCGTTGTTCGGGCGTGATGACCGGCGAGGGGGCTTCTTCCCAAACCTTCTGGTGACGACGTTGCAGCGAGCAATCGCGCTCACCCAAATGGACGCCTGCGCCTTTGCCATCGCCAAACACCTGGATCTCGATGTGCCGCGGCTGGCCGAGATATTTCTCCATATAGACGGCATCGTCGCCAAAGGCGGCGGCGGCTTCCGTTCGAGCACTATGCCAGGCTTCAACCAAGTCGCCTTCACTCATCGCCACCTTCATACCGCGACCGCCGCCGCCGGACGAGGCTTTGATAAGCACAGGGTAGCCAATCTCCGCTGCGGTGGTCAGGGCTTCTTCTTTGGTGTTCACGCCGCCTGCGGAGCCAGGGACCACTGGAATGCCAAGGTCAGCCGCTGTTTGCTTGGCCGTGATCTTGTCGCCCATGGTCCGTATATGTTCCGAAGACGGGCCGATAAAGGTCACGTCATGGGCTTCCAATATCTCGGCAAACTTGGCGTTTTCGGACAGAAAGCCGTAGCCTGGATGAACGGCATCTGCACCCGTGATTTCGATGGCTGCCAGGATTTGCGGAATGTTGAGATAGCTGTCGCGCGAAGAAGGCGGGCCTATGCACACGCTCTCATCGGCAAGGCGCACATGCATGGCATCGCTGTCTGCGGTTGAGTGAACTGCAACGGTGGCAATGCCAAGCTCTTTACAGGCTCTCTGTACCCGCAGGGCGATCTCGCCACGGTTGGCGATGAGGACTTTTTTGAACATGCGTTCGACCTATCGCTGCTATTCGATCACGACGAGAGGCTCGCCGAATTCGACGGGCTGGGCATTCTCGACGAGAATTTTGGTGACCTTGCCGGAGCGTGGAGCCGGAATTTGGTTCATCGTCTTCATGGCTTCGACGATCAAAAGCGTATCGCCTTCCTTCACGGACGAACCAATCGAGATGAAATTATCCGCGCCGGGTGATGGTGCCATATAGGCTGTGCCCACCATGGGCGAGGTCACAGCGTTTTTGCTATCCGCGTCGGCGCCACCATTGGAGGCGGGCGCTGCCGCCGCCGGGGCCGTTGTGGGTGCGGCTGGTGCAGCGGCTGCCTGGGCAGGTGGTGCGTAGGCCATTACTGGAGCTGCCGTTAGCTCCCGGCTGACGCGAATGCGCAGCTCACCCTGTTCGACTTCGATTTCTGTGAGATCACTGTCGGCGAGCAGATCAACGATCTTTGCAATTGTCTCGGTGTCGACGCTGTCTTTTTTTGTCATTTAGGTCCCCGGCGGGCGATTATGTCTCGTTCCAACGCGCTACCGCGTCAATCGCCAAGGCATAACCCATCGTTCCGAACCCTACAATGATGCCAGCTGCCGGAGCCGAGATATACGAGTGGTGACGCACAGTTTCTCGTGCATGGACGTTAGAAATATGCACTTCCACCACCGGCACATCGATTGCACGCACCGCATCGCCCAGCGCCAGCGATGTGTGGGTGAGGGCGCCGGCATTGATTATCACGGCGCATGCCGCATCATTGGCCTCATGCAGCCAGTCAACCAATTCGCCCTCATGGTTCGACTGCCGAAACTCAACCACCATGCCTTTGTTGTCGGCCAAGGCCCGGCATTCGGCTTCGATATCGGCCAAAGTATGGTTGCCATACTGCTCTGGCTCCCGCGTCCCCAACAGATTTAAGTTGGGGCCGTTGAGTATAAAAATCGGCTTTTTCTGCGCCATATCGGCCTCCAGAGCGTCCAGCGGTTCTGAGATTTCTCAACTGCTGTAACGCTTTAGGCCGTCGCTGGGCAAGCTAACCGCAACGCGTTGAGCCACATTGGCGCAAATTATCGTAGCGGGCTTCAAGATCGTCCATCGAGATGGCCCCGGGCACGACTTCATCGCCAATGATGAAACCTGGCGTCCCGTTAATGCCCAGCGCGTCGGCGATGCGGTAGGTTTCGCGAATTGCGTTGTCGATGCTCTCCTGCGAGAGGGCCTCATCGATTGCGGCTTCGTCCATACCCAAATCCAGTGCGATTGCCCGAGCCTTGTCACCATTGGCGCGGCCCGATGCCCCCATCAACGCAACATGGAATGCCTCATAGAGGTCCGGTCTGGCCTGAGAGATCGCGATGGATACCTTGTGCGCCTGCAACGAATCCTCGCTCAAGATCGGGTATTCTTTGAATATGAATTTCACATCCGGGTGGTTTGCCACCGTGTCCTCAAACAGGTTCAGGGACCGGCGGCAGAAGCCGCAATTATAGTCGAAAAACTCCACAACGGTGTGCGGCGCGTCGGGGTCGCCAACTTCGATTTTGTAGTCTGATTGATAAATCAGATCCGCCAGGTCACTCAACGCACTGGCCTGCGCCATGGCTTGTTGCTCTGCCTGTTGGGTTTCCAGGGCCTGTTGCATCTCGGGCTTGCCGGCGCGCGGGCTGAGCTGGAGCGGCGGGG
>JBCBZX010000414.1:0-2299 GCA_039815105.1 Pseudomonadota bacterium | reverse complement strand
GTCGATTTAGCGGCGCCAGGCTGGCGGGCTGTCTTTGTGATTAGAGGGGCGCATTGTTCCATCTGCCGTATATACCTCCAGGCCTTGGAAGCGCGCCTTGCAAGCTTTACGGCAATGGGCGTGGATGTTGTTGTTGCCAGTGCGGACCCCATGGATGTTGCGCACAGCTTTGCCGAGGCGGCCGGTTTTTCCGGGACCGTTGGGGGAGCGCTCACGCCAGACTATATGCGCAATCTAGGCCTCTGGATGACGGGCCCGGATGTCTCTCCACTCGACTACGTGCATGCAGAGCCAGGCTTCTTCCTGATTGACCCGGATGGCCGCATTGCTGCGATGGAGGTTTCGAGCCTGCCAGCACTTCGCCCTGATTTGGATTGGTTGGAAAAAGGTCTAGCCTATCTGACAAATGCGGCCACACTCCCCGTATTCGGCGACTTTGAGGTGGCGCCATGAGCCGGTTTCTAACGCGTCAGGGGGAAACCGTTTTTGTGACCGGGGCAACCGGTTATGTCGGGTCGGCTGTTGCCGCGCGTCTATGCGCGGCAGGCTACGATGTGGTTGGTTTGACGCGCCAGGAGAGCCAGGCCAATGCACTGAGCGAAAAAGGTGTAAGGCCCGTTGTGGGCGATGCCAGTGATGCGGCCCTTATGGTAGAGGCAAGTGCTGGCGCAGCGGCAATCGTCCATACCGCTGCACCTAATGACCCCAGCCGGTATGACTCCATGGAGACCATGATCGCGGCGACGGCGCAGGTGCTTGAAACGATGGTGCATGTCGCACGTGAAAGCGGCGCTCGGCTACTGGCGACAAGCGGGACCTCCATCTATGGAGATACAGCAGGGCAGATTGTTGATGAAGACGGACCATTGCAGCCCATGCCGGGAACTGAGGTGCTCAAAGACCTTGAGGCACAGATCATTCAGGGTGCGCATGCGCACATTATCCGTCTTGGCGTCGTCTATGGCGGCGGTGAAAGCGCCCCCATGCGTCAATTTAGGCGGGCGATCCAAGATCGGGGCAGCTTAGCGGTCGTAAACCCTGACAACCGTTTATCGGTCGTGCAGATTGATGATTTAGCCGACCTGTATCAGGCTATATTGGAAGCAGCGGACCCTCCACAGGTTGTCAACGCTGTCTCGGAAATTTTGCCATGGCCTGAGGTGGTCGATGCCATAGGCAAAGGCGGGGGTATAGCCGGTTCCCCTGAGCGGATCGCTGTGGACGAAGCTATGACACTGGGCGGCCCGGCAATGTTCATGCCCATCGATATGGCCGTATCTGCTGCTCGTGCCCGTGAGCAGCTCGATTGGCGTCCGCACCGTCAGGGATTTCGTGGTCACTTTTCGGTGTTGGCGTGAGAAGCTGACTCTCGTGACGCTCTAGAGCACCGGCACCAGTCCGGCAATGTTTTCCATGATATGGGCCGCTGTGCTTTTGATAGCACTTGTCACTTCCCGTCGGGGGTCGGAGACCAGGAACAAGTCTCGCACCACCTCTGGTTCGATAATGGCGGTTGCAGCAATGCGGCCTTGCCCATCAAGGTGGGTAATCGCCGTGTGTGGCAGCAGCATCGCTGCTTCACCAGCCATAACGGCTTCTAGATCGACTTGAAGTTGCCCAAAGGAACGCGTCTTTTGAAGCTTTGTCCCTGTCTCGGCTTCGTATTGGCTTAGGAGATAGCCCAGGCCATCCTCCAAGTCCGTCGATAAAAGGCAGAACTGCGTCAAAGCCTCAAAGGTGATTGCGGGGGGGGCTCGCCGTACCAACATATCGGCGGAGGGGCGGCGCTCTGCGGCAGTCATCAAATACAAGGCTTGCGTCATCAATGGCTTTGCTTCTAGGGGCGCGATGCCCGATCGGCCGGCTTGCAAAATGGCAAGGTCCAACCGGCCCTCTCTAAGCTGGTCAGCAAGGTAGTTTGACGGACCGGTCAACATTTCCAACTCCAGCTTGGGCAAACGCTGTTTCAGCGATGCCGCTAGTGGACGGGCGGTACTGCTGTGGAGCGTCGGGACCATGCCCAGCCGCACAAGCCCCTCAGGCTCGATGTTACTTGCACGGATGTCGAGGCGAACGGTTTCCAGTTCGCGCAGAATCTGGTGGGCCTTTGGCAGCAATTGCCGCCCTGCTTCGGTGAGTTCAACGCCGCGGGGAAGGCGCCTGAACAGGGCCGTACCCAAATCCTCTTCCAGTGCTGTGATTTGCAGGCTGAGCGCTGATTGGGAAATGCCAACGCGTTCAGATGCGGCGGAGAACTGCCCGGCTTGGGCAATCGCAGTGAAATAAGTGAGTTGGAGAG
>JBCBZX010000432.1:0-2079 GCA_039815105.1 Pseudomonadota bacterium | reverse complement strand
GCTGGCTCTTGAAGGGCGATAGCACCTTTCTGACCCATTCGCTTTCAATCTGCCTGAACCCGGGTTCCAATGGGTTCGGCTCACCGAGCACCGAAATGGGTGGGATGGACGAACCCATGCCAACCGATCCCAAACCACCGGACGCAGATGCGGTGCCGGCCATTTTGACCACATTGTTGGTGTTTGGGTTTTCCAAAGCCTCGAACTTGTAGGTGACTTCAGAGACTTGCGCGCCATCCACACCTGAATTGCCCAGATCATCGACCGTAATTTTCAGATCTACCGTGCCTTTATAAACCTCCGATGCCTCATAGAAGAGCGTGCTCAATGCACTGTTTATGCTGGCGATTGGGCCCTGCAAGGTAATGCTTGTCGTACCCTCAAGACCACCGGCGACAATCGTGAGGCCGGATGTCGGGTCAAGCGAGAAGACGCCCTCATTCACGTCAATTGTCACCTTTACGGGCAAGCCGCCGGCATCAATGTCGGAGATTTCAATGCCGGGAATCTTAACGTCCTGACCACCCTTCACCTCAACGGCTGCCGGTAGCGCG
Source organism: Pseudomonadota bacterium (assembly GCA_039815105.1). Classification (GTDB taxonomy): domain Bacteria; phylum Pseudomonadota; class Alphaproteobacteria; order Rhizobiales; family Rhizobiaceae; genus JBCBXA01. The sequence continues at coordinate 1,525 of JBCBZX010000432.1, read as the reverse complement.
ATCACCGGCGCATCATTTGTCTGCTGCACATTGATGGCAACCGTTTGCTCAGCCTCCTCCGAGCTGGCGTCCCCGGTCAGCCCCGGGTCATTGCCCCAATTGCCTTTATCATTGACCAGCAGTCGCAAACTGTCCGCGCCGAAATATGCGGGGTCAGCGGCATATTTCACATCAGCCAACGCAGCATTGAGATCGGACAGACTGCCCTCAATCACAAGGCTGGCGGCCCCGGACGCGTCACCGCTTACAACAGTAATTCCGGTAAGCGTTGGGAGGCTCAAAACGCCTTTGCCAACTTCCAGCTCCACCCGCATGGCGCCGGATCCGAACCGCGTGACATCGGCATCTGCCACTGAAATGCCCGGCAAGCTGACCACGCGGTCTTCCAGCGCGTTGATCGACGTGGGCGCAGTGATCGTGGGCGCATCATTAAGCGGGCCGACTTCGATATCCACATCCAGATTGGCGGTCTGTGAGCCGCCGGACCCGGTGTTTCCAAGGTCATCGACGGAAATACTCAAGGCTTCTGTCGTCGCGCCCAGAGTGTTGAAGTTGGTGTTGCCGACATAGACCAGCCCATCCACAGCGCTGGTGAGTTGTGCCGCGGTGCCACGGATGATCACTGTCGATGTGCCGTCTGCGCCACCGATAATGGTGGCTGCTGAAGCGTTGCCCAAAGTCAGCTTACCGCCGGTCACAGACAAAGTGACCTGAAGCTCACCACCAGTCGTTTGCGCCACATCGACATCGGCAAAGCTCAACCCATTGCCGTTGGCAGATGAGAACGTCAGTGGCTGCTCCTCAGCCACAGCCTGTGTCAGGCTCGGCGCGCCGATGGTGGGTGCGTCGTTCACCGGGGCCACGGTAAGGGAAATGTTGGCCGGCGTTGCGTCCTGCGCGTTCGCCGCATCTATGGCGGCATAGCCAAGTGTCAGCGGCGCATTTGCGCCGTTGATTTCCGTGGTGAAATTGGCCGCTGGGACAAAGCGTATTTCGCCCGTGGCAGACCCATTCACCGGAGTGCCGTTGGCCGGGATCACATCCCCAAGATTGACGGGCACCCAAGCTCCCACACCTGCGTTTGCCGTGGGGTCAAACCTCTCAACGGCACCATGCGCAGTGGGGTGCGGCAGTGCGGTTATCCGGTAGCCAGTAATCTCTGCATCGGTTGTGGCGTTGGTGCCATGGTCGGGATCAGAGCCTGAAAGAGTGATGACAATTGTCGTATCTTCGGGCGTGCTGAGCGTTTGCGATACACTCTCAGGAGCCTCATTCACCGCATTCACTGTGACGTTGAACGTCTGGCTGTCGGTGAGCACGCCGCCTGCGCCTGTGTTGCCATTATCGTCCACGTCCACCTGGATGGTGCCCGTGCCGTTGAAGTTCAGATCACCTGTGTAGCTCAGCGTGCCAAGCGCCGCGTTCAGCTGCGCCAGCGTGCCCGTCAGCGTCACGGTGGAAGACCCATTGGCCCCCGCCGACACAGACGCCCCGTTCAGGTTGCCAATGTTCAAAGTGCCATCGG
>JBCBZX010000396.1:0-2506 GCA_039815105.1 Pseudomonadota bacterium | reverse complement strand
TTGGCGCGGAGATCAATGCCGCTATCATTGATCGAAGGCGCAAAAAGGCGAAGCTCGAGGATAACCCTTCGGCGGGGCAGGCGGCCATTCCTGACATTCCCGGCTAGGCGGGCCGCCGAGCGTCAAGACCCACCATGCGGCGTATGTCGTGGGGCGCAATGCCGCTGGCCCGTAGGCTGGCAAGGCTTGTGTCGTGGCGGCTTTTGGAGAGTTTCTGTCCATCGTCTGCCAGAACCAGATCATGGTGGTGATAGACCGGGCACTGCAGACCAAGTAGCATTTGCAGCAACCTGTGCACGCTGGTTGCCATTTCCAGATCTTTGCCCCGCACCACGTGGGTCACGCCCTGCAAGGCATCGTCCACAATCACCGACAGATGGTAGCTGGTGGGCGTTTCGCGCCGGGCCACCACCACATCCCCCCAAGCGGTCGGATCCCCCTTTGCTTCTGAGATTTCGCCGGTGTGGGGGTCGAACGTCGGCCAATACACGGACGCCACACTCAAATGAGCCATGGCTGCGTCCACGTTCAGGCGCCAGGCGAATGGCTCGTCCCCGGCGGCGATGATTTTCTGCTCTGCCAAGGGGCGGTTGCGTTCGTCACGCGGGTAGAGGGGTGTGCCATCGGGATCGCGGGGCCATTCGGTTCCGCTGGCCTGCGCGCTGGCAATGGTTCGTTTCAAGGCTGCGCGGCTCAGCGTTGCGGGGTACACCAAACCGGCTTCCTGCAAGGTGTCCAGCGCGTCCGCATAGTCTTCAAAATGGTCTGACTGTCGCCGCACGGGCTGCTCCCACTGTAGGCCAAGCCATGTGAGGTCTTCGAAAATTGCATCCTCATAGGCGGGGGTACAACGCACGGTGTCTATGTCCTCCATGCGCAGCAAAAACCGCCCGCTTTGCGCTTCGCAAAGTTCGAAATTGACAAGAGCCGAAAGGGCGTGCCCAAGGTGCAGCAGGCCGTTGGGGCTGGGTGCAAATCGAAACACGGGGGGCGTTGCGGTGCCGGTATCAAAAGAGCGAACTGCCATGGTGCCGCTTACCAGTGACGCGGCTTTGGCGGAAGCTCTAGACCAGCTTGTGGCCCGCGAACCCAGGTTTGGCCCGGTGCGTAAGTTGGTGGGCCACGTGCCTCTGCGCCGTGCACCGGCGGATTTTGAGGGCCTGGCGCACATTATTTGCGGGCAGCAGGTTTCCAAAGCTGCGGCATCGGCCATCTGGGCGCGGTTCAAAAAGCGCATGCCCGACATCACCCCCGCCACAATAGACGCCATGCCGGACGAACATTTCATCGAAAGCGGGTTTTCGCGGGGCAAACAGGCCACCATTCGGGGTTTGGCCAGCCATGTGCTGGATACGGGCATGGATCTTGGTGCGCTCATTGAGCTCCCTGCCGAAGAGGCCGAGGCAAGGCTGACCGCGCTCAAGGGCATCGGCCCGTGGACGGCGCAATGTTATCTGCTGTTTTGTGGTGGGCACCGGGACGTTTTTCCAGCCGGCGACATCGCCCTGCAACAGGCCGCGTTGGAGATATTCAACATGCGCGGTGGTCGCCCCGACCCCGCAAAACTCACCCGCCGCGCCAAAGACTGGCGCCCGGTAAGAGCCGCCGCCGCGCGGCTTTTGTGGACACACTACAATTTCACCCGGGGCACGCCGACGGGGAGCGGTGTGGAGGCGATCTAGGGTGAATGGCGGCTGGTGGAACTGGCTGCTGTGCGAGCAATGTCTACTTATCGCTCTTGAAGAGCGAGCCTAACACCCAGAGCACAGTAGATGCTTCCAACAACCTTTCCCTGCCATTTGAGAACAGTCGGATTGCGACGAAGGAAGTTGCCAAGGACGCCCGCTGCTACCGCGTAAACAATGGTGCTAACAAAGCCAATCAGAGCGAAAACGATCCCAAGAATGGTAAGTTGTGCCACCACCAAACCTCTTTCCGGTGCGACGAATTGGGGTAAGAACGCAAGGAAAAACAAAGCGGTCTTAGGGTTTAGCACTTCGGCGAGGATCGCCTGTCTGAAGGCTTGGGGCGCAGTGATCGGAACATGACCCTGCCCAAGATCGACCGACGCCTTTTCCAGTATCGCCTTCAAACCAAGATAAACGAGATAGGCAGCACCAAGGTACTTCACGATAGTGAAGAGCGTGGCTGATGCTGCAATGATGGCTGAGGGTTGCCACGCAGGTAGTCAACTAATCATCGCCGCCTCCCGCCGCATCCCTTACGTCTTTGGTTTTTTCACGCTCACATACAATCAAGTCCATTCCTCGTGGTGATATCCTGGTCTTGCCGCTTCGTCCATACTGCTTTGGACACCATCGTTTTGCATGGCGTGCTGGTTACAAAGTTTATCGACGAGGATGGTGCTGCATCCTCTACTTCCTCCGGACTGAATTCTCGAACACGATCCAATGGCAAGCGCTCTGGGAACGGCGAAAAGATTCAACCGGAGAACGAGTCGATGTAAGCGACGCGTAGTATTCCTCCATCATTGCTTTGAGCGTCT
>JBCBZX010000079.1:0-11192 GCA_039815105.1 Pseudomonadota bacterium | reverse complement strand
GTCCTTCTTGAGATAGCTGTAGAACGCCGCGAACGCGTGGGTTGGCGCAAAGCCCTTTTCGAACAGAAGGCGCATCGGGTCGCCCTCATAGCCAAATGATGGCTGCACCCCCACAAACACATTTCCGAAGTAGGCGCCAAGCACATGAATGCGGCTGCCATCACTCTGATGCCGACCGGGAGCCGGGCCCCACTGCGCCTCAATCTCACGCAGATGCGGCTCGCGACGAACATGGTCATCAACGTTCACACTGTGGACGACATTGGCCGCAGTACCCAGGCGCTCAGAGTTACCTTCCAGAATCAATTTCTGAAGTTCATGGTAATCCGCAGGCAAATCAACGGTATAACCCTCGGCCTTCAAGCCGCTCAAAGTGTTGTAGAGCGATTGGAACACCGACAGATGGGCCGCGCTGCCGAGGCCGCCAGTGTTGGGTGGGAAGTCATAGATCACCATGGCGATGCGACGTTCGGCGCGCGACGTCCGGCGCAACCGCACCAGCTTGGCCACCCTGCTGGCGAGCATCGTCACGCGCTCTTCATGGGCGCTCAGGCTACGGGTAATATCCCCCGCCTTCCGACCGCCGAACAATGTCGGGTGGGTGGCACCATCCATCTCTGGAACCGCGACCATAATCGTGGTCTCGACGGGCGTTAGCCCCTGATCGGACGTGCTCCACTCTTCCATGGACTGGAATTCGGACGCGAAGGCCGTGATGTAAGGCACATCAAGCGCAGCCAAAGTCTCCTCGGCGGCCTTGGCATCATTGTAGGCGGGGCCGCCAACAAGGCTGAAGCCGGTGAGCGAGACGACAGCATCTACCGACGCCTTGCCATCGACCATGAAATAGCGCTCAACGGCCGGGCGGGCATCAAGGCCGCTGGCATAGGCCGTCACAACGTCCAGGCCCTGGGCCTCCAAGGCCGCGATGACACCGTCATAGTGCGCACGATTGTCCGCCAGCAGGTAGGACCGCATCACCAGCACACCGACAGAACCAGTCTTCGGAACTGCTGACTTTGGTCGGCTGGCGCGATAAACGCTGAGATCGTCCGTTACCCGGTTTGGCAGTGCTGGCGCATACAAGCCAACATCGGGATAGACGATTGGCTCGGCCGCCTGTGCCACTTCACGCAACACTTCACGCGGGCCGCTGGCATAACGTTGGATGAGAAAACGAACGAGATTTTCCAGATTCTCGTCAGACCCGGCCAACATGTATTGCATGGCCATGAAATAGGCACGCACATCCTGCGCCTTGCCAGGAATGAAGCGCAGCATGCGTGGCAAGGTGCGCAGCATCTTCATCTGGCGCGCACCGCCAGACGGTTGCTTGTCCCCCTTTTTGCGGCCAGCCAAGCGGCGCAGCAGAGACACTGCACCAGATGCTGGCTGAGACATATCGAAAGCCCCAAGGCGCGTCAGCTTGACGATCTCTCCGGCGGACAGGGTGCCCACCATGGCATCGCAATCGTCTCGTCGCGCTTCCATCCACGGGCGGACTGAATTGATGTGATCTTCCATAAACATCATGTTGGAGATCACGAAATCGGCGCTGGAGACATCGGCTTGGGCGCGCGCCTTGGCCGCTTCATCGCCCCAATCAGTGGTCGAATGAACATTCAACCTCAGACCAGGCATGGTTTGGCGCAGCCGCACCTCGGCGCGCTCAGCCGCCGCCGCCATGTGTGCATCCAACGTCACAATGGCCACGTTCACCGGTATGTTGGCCGCTTTTGATGCGGCCATTTGTGCCGCCTCAGCGGCCGAAATGGGCTTTTGCATCGTACAGCGTGTCCAGTGTTATGGGGTTGCGGCCCTCATTAGCAGCATAGGCCTCGGTGTTGCGGCGGGCTTTGCCGCGCACAAAAAACGGAATCTTGCGAAGCTCGGTTTCAGCTTCATCTGTCCAGCGGATCGCGCCATCATCAGCGCGCTGGACTGCCTTTAGCGCGTCCCGTTCCATGGTCGCATATCGATCGACGGCGGGCTGGTCATCATTTTGCGCAGATGGCGAAGCCTTACCATGGCTGCCACCGCCATGGGCGGCCAAATGAGATGGTTCGGCACCATCATTAAATTCGAAATCCTCCCGGAACATGCCGAGCAGATGTTCTTCCAGGCCCATCATGAGCGGATGCACCCATGTGTCAAAAATCACATTAGCGCCTTCAAAGCCCATTTGCGGCGAGTAGCGAGCTGGGAAGTCCTGCACGTGCACAGGAGAGGAAATCACCGCGCATGGCAGGCCAAGGCGCTTGGCTACGTGGCGCTCCATCTGTGTGCCGAGCACCAATTCGGGCTGCGCTGCGATGATGGCATCCTCAACCTCCAGATGATCGTCGGAGATGACCGGATCAACACCGTATTTTTTGGCTGCGCTGCGAACGTCGCGGGCAAACTCACGGGCGTAGGTGCCAATGCCACAAACCTCAAACCCCAGTTCTTCGCTGCAAATCCGGGCTGCAGCAACCGCATGGGTGGCATCGCCATAGATGAACACGCGCTTGTTGGTGAGGTAGTTGGAGTCGATGGAACGCGAGTACCAGGAGAAGCGGTCATGGCCGTTCTCCAGCGCTGGAGCCGCGTCAACACCGGCAAGCTCAGCAACTTCAGAGATGAATTCACGCGTGGCACCTACACCGATTGGCACAGTGCGCACGGTTGGTTGACCAAATTCCCTTTCCAGCCAGCGGGCGGTGACATCCCCAACCTCTGGGTAGAGCAGCACGTTGAACGAGGCTTGCGGCAACCGCGCGATATCGGCGGGCGACGCGCTAAGCGGCGCAACCACGTTCACGTCCACGCCCATGCTTTCCAGCAGAGTGACGATCTCGGTCACGTCATCGCGGTTGCGAAAACCGAGCGAAGTTGGGCCGACAATATTGCACAAATTGCGGGGGCGATTGCCCATATCGTCGCCGCGTTGGCCACCGCAAAAGCCCCGAACGATCTGATAGAAGGTCTCCGCAGCGCCCCAATTTTCCTTGCGCATGTAAGAGGGCAGTTCCAGCGGAATCGCTGGCACTGGCAGGTCGAGGGTTTTAGCCAAGCCACCCGGATCATCCTGCAAAAGCTCGGCGGTGCAGGATGCACCCACCAGAACGGCCTGCGGGTTGAACCGCGCAACGGCCTCGCTGCACGCTTTCTTGAAAATTTCAGCCGTGTCAGAGCCCAAATCACGAGCTTGGAAGGTGGTATAAGTGACCGGCGGACGCTTGGTGTTGCGCTCGATCATCGTGAACAGCAGATCCGCATATGTGTCGCCCTGGGGCGCGTGCAGCACGTAGTGCACGCCTTCCATGGAGGCAGCGACGCGCAGCGCCCCCACATGGGGTGGCCCCTCATATGTCCAGACGGCCAGTTGCATCAGACAGCCCCCCCGACTTGGCGGGACGTGCCGAAAATTCTGTGGCGCCGGCCATCATCAGCGGGCAACGGCACCGCCAGTTTTTCGCGTCGGCGCAACGGACGGGCAAACAACTCGGCCAGATCGCCTGCTTGCTCGTAGCCTTGTATGGGCGAAAAAACCAGTTCGATGGACCATTTGGTTGCTTGATCCTGCGCCTCGAACGGATTGCCTAAGCCCATGCCGCAGACCACCAGATCCGGCTCGGCGGCGCGGGCACGGTCGATTTGGCGGTCCACATCTTGGCCTTCAGCGATGTGAGTATCGGCAGGCAGCAGTTTTAGTTCAGGCTGGGCGTATTTTCGATGCAGGAATGGTGTGCCGACTTCCACAATCTCGCACCCCGCTTCACGGTACAGAAACCGAGCCAGCGAAGGCTCCAACTGGCTGTCTGGAAAAAAGAACAGCTTCTTGTCTTCAAGCGTGGCGCGATAGGCATCAACCGCCTTGCGAGCACGCTGTCGCGGCATCTCAATTGCCGCCTCAAGGGCCGAAAGGTCAGCTCCCATCGCTTCGCTTATGGCTGTGAGCCAGGCCGTGGTACCCTCTTCACCATAGGGGGTGAGAGTGGACAATATAGAAGCACCCCGCCCCTCTAGCGCCTTGGCTGTGGCACCAAGATAAGGCTGCGCCAGCGCCACCACCGTATTGGGACCAACCCTTGGCAGATCGTTGGAATTGCGCATGGGGAAGAATGACACATCATCAATGCCAACAGCATCGAACAGGCGCTGGAACTGATCTTCGACAACGTCGGCCAATGCTCCGGCAACGATGAGATTCGGCGCATCGCTCGCGGATGCAGCGGGCAGGTCTTCGACCAGGGCGGTGAGAAAATTGTCTTCACCCTGGGTGAAGGTGGTTTCTATGCCGCTGCCCGAATAGGCGACAACCCGGCAATCCGGCGTGTGCTTGTTGGACAGGCGCTGTGCAGCCCGACTCAAATCCAGCTTGATGACTTCCGACGGGCATGAACCAACAAGAACCAGCATACGAATGTCCGGGCGGCGGGCGAGCAGCCTGTCCACGGTGCGGTCCAACTCTTCATGCATGTCAGCCATACCGGCCAGATCACGCTCTTCCATGATCGCCGTGCCAAAACGCGGCTCAGCAAAGATCATAACCCCTGCGGCGGACTGCATCAGATGGGCGCACGTTCTGGAGCCAACCACCAGAAAGAAAGCGTCCTGGAGCTTGCGGTGCAGCCAGATGATGGATGTCAGACCGCAAAATACTTCATGTTGACCGCGCTCGCGGAGCACAGGTGCTTCAGAGCATCCCAGCGCTTCTCCCGCGATAACAGGGTCGATTGGAGCGCTCATGCCACCACCTCATGTCCGGCTTGGTGGCTTGCAGCCGGGCCTTGCAGCCGGGCAGCGCGCAGCTTCAAGATGAACTGAATGGCATTGAAGATGTATGCGCCATAAGCCGCCAAAGCGAGCAACATGAGCGCCACCGGCGACAACACCTCACCGAACAGTGCGATTAGATAGATCGTGTGCAGGGCGAGAACGGCCATGGACACCATATCTTCCCAGTAGAAGGCTGGTGCGAACAGATACTGCCCAAACACGATTTTCTCCCAAATCGCACCCGTAACCATAATGAGGTACAGAATCGCTGTTTTCGCCAGCACGGACACATGGGCCGCAAAAAGCCCTTCGCCCGTGGCCAGATAACGGACGATAAGCCCGATGCTCACGGCACAAACAAAAAATTGAATTGGGGCCAGAACGCCCTGAACCACTGTCCACACGGTCTCATCGCGCCGAACCCGTTGGGCCGGAGTGTAAAGGCCATGCCTTCCACCACCGCTATGCTGGTCGGCTGTGGAGGGCTGGGCAGAAGTGAGGACATCCCCTTGCATGCATCAAAACTACGTCTGCGCACTACATAGTGTCAACTTTATTTGACGTTCATAAAATTGGACAAACTGCTTTTAGATCGCCCTATCTTCTGCTAATGGGCTGTCATTAGAATTATTCTCAGCATAAGAGACGCTAGCTATAGCGTGTCGGCTGCCACTTCTTCAGGTAGCTGTTGTATAGGGTGCAGCGCGGCAAATCGGAGGCAACACAGCGATGGACAAATCGGTTGTACGCGATGTGCCGCAGAAATTATCCCGCGAGCTCGAAGTGTTTTCCGGTCTTGACACACGCGCCTTTGCCGACCTGTTGGGCGCCGCCGCCGATGCAGTGTTGTTGCTTTCCAAAGACGGTATTGTTCTCGACTTAGCCGCCAGCAATGCCGAGTTTGGTGCAATTGGCCTTGCAGACTGGGTGGGAAAGCCACTCATGGAGGCAGTAACCTCCGAAAGTCGCGTGAAAATCGAGGGCCTTCTGTCAGATGCTGCCACAAGGGCGCACACAGAGGCCCGACAGGTCAATCATCCAATGGACCCGGAGCGAGTTGTCGAGATGGGTATTGGCTCGGCGCTCCCCGTCGTCTGGCGCCTGGTCACGCTACCGGGGCTCGAAGGCCATATTGCGCTGGGTACAAGCATTGCAGATACAGCCCGCACTCAACAAAGGCTGGTCACGGCGCAGCTGGAGCTTGAGAGCGAGTATCGGATCCTTTCCAATCAGGAAACGCGCTTTCGCGCAGCCTTCCACAGCACGGACATCCCGCTGATGATCCTCGACAGACACGGGTGCATTGAAGAGGCCAATGGCGCGGCCGCAAAATTGTTCGGCCGCAACGCTTCCAAACTGGCCGGTGCGACGGCCCAAAGCCTTCTTGAGGCGCAGGATGGAGCAGCCATCGCCAGCGCCATCAGTGCCACGTCGACCGGTCAGCCGACCAACAGCACAAAAGTGAGCCTGCCCCACACGGATCAAGAGATAAGTTTCAGCCTCAGTCCCTTTCGCGAACAGGGCGCGGTCCATCTCGTCGCTACACTCAACATCAGCACGAATGACAATGACCAACCCTCAGCGACCAGCGTTCATGTGACCGATGTTTTGCCGGAAGCCGTTGTAACCACGGACCGGGATGGTGTGATTCGACAGGTCAATGAACGCTTTTTGGATTTGGCACAGCTAACAGCCTCCACTGGGGCCCATGGCCGGAACCTGTCCGGCTGGCTGGGAACGTCCAACGTGGATATGTCGGTTTTGCTGACCCAGCTTAGCGATGACGGCGTCGTGCGCCGTTTCTCGACGACATTGCGCACCGAACTTGGGTCTTCCCTCAACGTTTTGGTGTCAGCGGCTCTCAGCGCAACAAACGGCAACGATGCGCAAAGCGTCCACTTCGTCATTCTAGAGGCGCGGGGCACCGACAGTCGGCTCATAGTGGAGCCCGGCTCAGCCATGTCTCCCCAATCAGACTTTGCGCAATTGGTTGGTCGGGTTCCGCTCAAAGAGCTTGTACGCGATGCGTCCGACGCCATCGAGAAGATGTGCATTGAGGCTGCGCTGCGACAGACGGGCAACAACCGGGCATCGGCAGCGGATATTCTGGGGGTCAGCCGCCAGAGCCTTTACATCAAATTGCGCCGGCATGGCCTCGAGAGCTTTAAAGGCTAGCGTCACAATTAAGCGACAGTATGTCTGTAAGGTTTGATTGACAGTTATTGCTGTCAACTTTAACTTGCAGGCATGTCCGTTTTGGCTCCCAATGATGCGACCGGTCCCGCAACCTTTCTGACACAACGCCGCGCCCCAACCCCGGGCGCAGTGGTCGAGTTACTCAAACCGATCACCTGGTTTCCACCCATGTGGGCCTATGCCTGCGGCGCCATCTCGGTTGGCCTCGCCCCTGATCGGTGGATATATGTGGCGGCGGGCGTCTTGCTTGCCGGCCCCATGGTTTGCGGCACCAGCCAAGCCATAAATGATTGGTTCGACCGCCATGTCGACGCAATCAATGAGCCGGGCCGGGTGATTCCCTCCGGCCGCATGCCGGGCCGATGGGGCCTTTGGGTCGCGCTGGCAGGCACTGTCATATCAGCGCTATTTGCAGTCCTTTTGGGCACATGGGTCTTCATCGCCACGCTTATCGGGCTTGCAATGGCATGGGCCTATAGCGCTCCACCCGTTCGGTTGAAAATGAATGGCTGGTTCGGCAATGGCGCAGTGGGCTTTTCTTACGAGACACTGCCATGGATAACGGCGGGTGCCGCAGCGCTGGGCGGGCTACCATCTATGGAAGTGCTAATGGTCGCTCTCGCCTATGGCTTGGGTGCCCACGGCATTCTTACGCTCAATGATTTCAAGGCCATGGAGGGTGACCGCGCCATGGGCGTTGCGACGCTGCCCATCCGGTTGGGTCCCCGCAACGCGGCGCTTCTGGCTGCGCTGACCATGCTCATACCCCAGGCCTGTATCGCGACATGGTTGTTGGCGACGGACGCATTGATCGCCGGGGCAGTCGTGGCGGCACTCACGCTGGCTCAAGCCGTCGCCGCACACAGACTGGTGGCAGACCCCGTGCGCAATGCCGTCTGGTTCAGCGCAGTGGGCGTCGGCCTTTACGTATCGGGCATGATGGCAACCGCAATTTCACTTGGTAGCACTGGCTCACTGGTCAGCACTGGAGGCCTGTAATGGACACCCTTCCCTCGGGCCATACAGAAACAGCCACAGGCCACGGCCTGTCGTGGTTCTCCATATTCAGGCTGGGGATGGTTCAGATTGCCCTTGGCTCAATCGCCGTCCTCACCACTTCGACGCTGAACCGAGTCATGGTCGTAGAACTGGCGCTGGCTGCCATTGTGCCTGGCGCGCTGGTCGGCCTTCACTATGGCGTTCAGATTTCGCGCCCATTGTGGGGCTTCGGGTCGGACCGCACCAGCGACACGCCAAATGCCCGCAGCCGGTGGATCGTTGGCGGCATGTTTGTACTGGCGTTTTCCGCAATTGGCGCGGCAGCGTCCACCATTTTGCTGGAAGCGAACCTCTGGCTGGGTCTGATTGCCAGCATCGTGGCATTTGTTTTCATCGGGTTTGGCGTTGGCTGTTCGGGCACATCCTTGTTGGCTTTGCTTGCCAATCGCACGGCCCCTGCCCGCCGCCCGGCAGCGGCGAGCATTGTTTGGGTGCTGATGATCGTCGGCATCATTTTCACGGCCATCATGGGCTCCATATTCTTGGATCCTTACTCCCACAACCGGCTGATTGCGCTCACGGCCTGCGCAGGTGCGGCGGCGGTTGCACTCACCATCATCGCGCTGTGGGGCGTGGAGCGCAGCTCAAAGCCCGCAACCATCAAGCCTCCTAGCTTGCACGAGCCCACCTTTCGGGAAGCGCTTTCAGAAGTTTGGGAAGACCGGCAGGCGCGGCTGTTCACGGCATTTGTTTTTCTCTCAATGCTGGCCTATTTCACCCAGGACCTGATTTTGGAGCCGTTGGGCGGCTTGCTATTTGGCATGTCCGTGGGGGAAACGACGGCCCTTGCTTCAACCCAACACCAGGGTGTGCTGCTTGGGATGTTGGTGGCTGGCGGGTTGGGCACGCGTCTGTCCAAGCGCTATCCGAACATTCTTCGACACATGATCGTGTTCGGCTGCATCGGGTCTGGCGCAGCGCTGGCCGGGCTCGGTTTGGCTGCCTTGTCAGCCCCTCAATGGCCTCTTCAGGCAAATATCTTTTTGCTCGGCCTCGCCAACGGCACGTTTGCGGTGGCGGCGATTGGCACGATGATGAGCCTTGCGGGGCGCGGCGAAAGATCCAGAGAAGGCGTGCGCATGGGCGTGTGGGGCGCCGCGCAAGCAGTCGCTGGTGGCCTGGGCATTGTCGCTGGCACCGTCATGTTCGACATTACGCGCTTTTTAACGGCCAGCGAAGCGGTGGCATTCGCCACCGTGTTTGGTGTGGAGGCAGGCATGTTCCTGGCGTCCGCCGCATTGGCCGTCGCGATGAGCCGAACATTCGCGGCGCAGCCAAACACGCAACAAAGCACGCAGACAAATGACGAGACGTTCGACGCCGGACTAACACCAGCGGAATAGAGCGCAACAGGGATGACGCAAATGACGAACCACCTTGGCAACTACGACGTTGTGGTTATTGGCGGCGGCCCGGCAGGCGCGACGGCAGCTTCCGACCTGGCCAAGGCAGGCCGTTCGGTGCTGATGGTGGACCGCGAGGGCCGGACCAAGCCATGCGGTGGCGCAATTCCAACCCGTGCGATACGCGATTTTGATCTGCCGAACCATTTGATCAAGGCAAAGATCGGCGCGGCACGAATGATCTCTCCATCCAAGAAGACCGTGGACATGGAAATCGGAGATATCGGCTTTGTCGGCATGGTGGACCGGGACGAGTTTGACCCCTGGCTACGTGAGCGTGCGGAAGCGGATGGCGCGAAGCGATTCACCGGCACATTCAAAACGCTTGCGCGCAATGGCGACGGCACGGTGACATGCACCATTGCTCCCAAGGCCGCTAATGCCGAGCCGGTCGCCGCGACAGCACGACTGGTGATTGGCGCAGATGGGGCAAACTCAATCGTGCGCCGAGACGTGTTCGGAACAGCCAAGGCCCCACCTTATGTTTTCGCCTATCACGAAATTATCGAAGCGCCCGCGAAAACGGATGATGCCGCCTATGATGCAGACCGCTGCGACGTGATCTATGATGGTCGGGTTTCTCCCGACTTTTATGGCTGGATATTCCCCCACGGCGAGCAGGCGTCAATTGGTTGCGGCTCCGCCCACAAGGACTTTAGCCTGAAAGGTGCGACAGCACTTATCCGCAAAGAGGCGGGCCTGACTAACGCGAAAACCATCCGCCGAGAAGGCGCCCCCATACCGCTCAAGCCCATGAAGCGGTGGGATGACGGAGCCAATGTGGTGCTAACGGGTGACGCGGCAGGCGTGGTCGCGCCATCCTCCGGCGAGGGCATTTATTATGCCATGCACACCGGGCGGTTATGTGCCGAAAGCTGTTTAGACGTGCTGGCCACGGGCAAAGTTGCGGCACTCAAGACCGCAAGAAAGCGCTTCATGAAAGAGCATGGCCGGGTTTTCTTCATACTCGGGCTCTTGCAGGGCATCTGGTACAAATCTGACAAGCGCCGGGAGCAATTTGTGAAGATGTGCCGGGACGATGATGTTCAGCGATTGACCTGGGAAAGCTATCTAAACAAGCGCCTCGTGAAGCGCGAGCCCATGGCGCATTTGCGCGTAATGGTGAAGGACGTGCGAGAGCTTTTGGGCTTTCCAGCAACGTGATTGATGCGTTTTTCGGAGCCGGCTACGGGCTCATAGCCGTACATTTTTTTACAAATTTGGCACTGTTTGTCTTGGGAACTGAAATCCTGCTGATATTGGCGGCAGGGGAGCGGATCGGCCTGCCCAGACGGTTTTTGCCGAACGCATTGGCCGGCTTCTCCATTTTATTGGCTTTGCGCGCGCACCTGTCAGGTCTTGATGGAGAATGGGTTATCTTGGCCTTGTTTTGCAGCTTGTTGGCCCACAGTGCGGACATTTATGTGCGCAAACACTAGCCCCCTTCCCCTAGTGTGGGCGTTCATCTGGCCACATTGCGACCTATAAACTCACTCTCCAGGGTATGAATTAATCTTGCCACATCGTAGCGTTAATAGGCAGGCAATTACCCCACAACGCACCGTAATGAGCGAGTTGATAATGAAGCAATTGTCCAGACGCACCATCATGTCCGCATTGTCGGCGGGCGCCGCACTCTCGGCAACTGGCATGACCGGCTTGATTGTGCCCGCCCAGGCCAAGCCGATTGCGCCCACACCATCCATGCGCGGCGGCTCCAACAATTACCGACCGGGTGCCCCAATTGTGGAGCGCATCGGCGGCGGCGGGTTT
>JBCBZX010000435.1:0-2046 GCA_039815105.1 Pseudomonadota bacterium | reverse complement strand
CATGAGTTCACCGTCTCTGGTGCCGGGGTTAGGATTCTGAGCAACTATGAGGCAGATGAGCTGGCGCATGGACCAGGTGGCTGATCGGTTTAGAGGCACAGATCACAGGGCTTTTGGACCGCTAAACCGGAATTTCGCGAGATCGTGACAATTCACCTGGTTGAGTTTCGCCGCTCAATTGAGTTTTGATTGTCTGATGCACGTCAGGTGCACAGGACAAAATTACGAGGGAGCTTCACCATGAAACGCCGTGAGTTTATCAAAAGCGCTGGCATTGCCGGTGTCGGTGGCGTCGCCGCCGCATCGACACTCGCCAAGCCCGCATTGGCGCAGCAACGCGTCGAAATGGCCATCGTCGCAACATGGGGCCGTGACTTCCCAGGTCTGGGTACCGGTGCACAGCGCCTGGCCGCACGGATCGGAGAGGTCTCCGAAGGTCGCATTCAGGTTGAGTATTTCGCAGCTGGCGAACGCGTTGGTGCCTTTGACTCATTTGACGAAGTGGCATCGGGCAACGCGCAAGCATATCACGCTGCTGACTACTACTGGAAAGGCAAGCACCCAGCTTGGGCATACTTCACGTCTGTTCCGTTCGGCCTCACCTACACCGAAATGGGTTCGTGGATTAGCTGGATGGGCGGCCAGGAGCTCTGGGACGAAATCGCTGGCGAATTCGGCCTGAAGTGTCTGCCTGCTGGTAACACCGGCGTGCAAATGGGCGGTTGGTTCAACAAAGAAATCAACTCAGCCGACGACCTTAAAGGTCTGAAAATGCGTATCCCAGGCCTCGGCGGTGACGTCATGGCGAAACTGGGCGCTTCTCCGGTTTCCCTGCCGGGTGGCCAAATCTATGAAAACTTGGTTTCTGGTGCGATTGAAGCAACCGAGTGGGTTGGCCCTTGGAACGATTACGCGATGAAGTTCTACGAAGCAGCCAAATACTACTACTATCCAGGCATGCACGAGCCAGGTGGGTTCCTCTCCCTCGGCATGAACGCATCCTGGTGGAGCGGGCTGTCAGAAACCGACAAGCACATCATCACTGCATGCTGCCACGAAACCAGCCAAATCCTTATGGCCGAATACAACGCCAAGAACGGTGAGTTCCTCAAGAAACTCATCGACGAGCAGGGCGTTGAAACCCGTGAATTCGGCGATGACATCTATGATGCATTCGGTGAAGCAGCTCAGGAAGTGTTTGACGAAACTGTCCAGCACAGTGACCTGGCTGCGCGGACTCACGCAAGCTTCGCAAAAGCCCGTGCGGAAGTTGGTGATTGGATGAACAAGTCCGACGCCTCTTACTACCGCAAGCGGAACCGCGTGCTTGGCCTCTAAGCGGTTTGTCACATCGTTCCCGGTTGCATATTTGTGATCGGGACGATTGGCTCCTGCTGGAAAATGTGGGCGGGGCTATGCCAATTGGCGGCTCCGTCCATTTTTTTATGTTCAATCGACGGGTTATCTGCATTCCTTGGCCATCTTGGTGTAGACAAATTGTCTCAGCGAACAAGATGGCTCAGAAATGTAGATGCGAGTTTTCTTGAGACCCATTGATACCCCTTGTTTCGAGGGGGTACGTGCGAGCGGTTAGAGCATTTTGCAGCGGAACGAAGTGACCGTCGGTCGAGTGGATACCGGCCCACTACCGATACCAACCGCCAACAAAATGCGACAAAACAATAAAATAGAGCGTTGATCTGATTCAATCAGTTCGGAAAGCGCTCTGGACAGCGAAGCGGCAAAGGCGAAATGGCAACACAGGCGATTAACGAGCTATCCGAACCAAGTGTGGTCCCCACGGGGCCATGGCCTACGGTCTTCCGGATATTTGCGTGGACGACTGTCTCAGCGACATTGGTGTTTTGCCTCAACACCTACCTTATTTTCTGGCAAGGATTTCCGGGCGTTACCGGCACACTTGCAGATTTTGGCCTCTTGGAGCCTGCGAGAGACGCGAAGCCGCTTGTCGGTATCGATGTCGGGCTTGGTCTCTTTCAGATCGCCAGCTATCTGCTGTGCTTCCTCGGCAGCGTCTGGTTTGTT
>JBCBZX010000431.1:0-2081 GCA_039815105.1 Pseudomonadota bacterium | reverse complement strand
CGGTCTGTGTACCGCCAATCGAGAGAGGCTCATCTATTGCACCCAACCACAGCAGAAACTGGTTGAGTAACCCCTCGCGTTTGAGAATGCCGATCAGCGAATAGACCCGAATGAGAAAAGACGTCCAGAACGGCAAGATGACCGCAACGAGCAACAACCCCTTGAGCCGGCTGGGAGCTCTGGAAATGGCCAGGGCCATGGGAAAACCGATGATGAGCGCTAAGAAGGTGGACACGGCCGCAACGCGCAAACTGGTGAGAAAGCTGCCGACATAGAGACTGTCACCGGCAATCCAACGATAGTTTTCCAGCGTGAAACTGCGCGCCTTTTCCAGCCATAGGCTCACTGGTTCGCCCAAGGAAAAGTCTGGCAGATAGGGCGGTATTTTGAGCGCAACTTCGGAAAGTGATATTTTGAAAACCAGGAGAAACGGCACCAAAAACAAAATCAGCAGCCACGCATAGGGAAGCGCGACGATTGCTTTTTGAGACAGGCGGACGAGACGCTGGCCACCTGTGATCATGACAGCAACAAGGTGCCAGCGGCGGGTGGGAAAGTCAGGCGCACAGTCTCTTCCCAGGTTAGCGGATTGTGCACGGTTCGAGAGCGGTTCAAAATAGAAGCCCGCGCATTTGTGCCACTCTTGGTCCGCACATTATAAAGCGTCATATCGCCCAGATAGCCAATGTCCCATACCTCGCCTTCAATGCAATTGGCCGCCGGGGCGGGACCGTCTTCCCCAAGGCGCACAATATCCAGCTTCTCTGGACGAACCGCCACCCAGGCAGTCGCGCCCACCTGCGGCTGCGGCTTGTGGTCCGGGTGATTCACGATCAATTGCCCATTTGGGCCATCAAGTGTGACGGAGCCTTGGGAAATCGAACTGACTGTGCCTTCCAGAATGTTGATAGATCCCACAAACTCAGCCACTGAGCGACTGCCCGGCTCCTCGTAAAGCTCAGCAGGCGTCGCGATCTGGTCCACGGCCCCGCTACGCATCACAGCGATGCGGTCGGCCATGGTCATGGCTTCTTCCTGATCATGTGTGACAACGATGAATGTCAGGCCGAGGCTTTCCTGGAGATCAGCCAATTCATATTGCGTTTCCTCCCGCAGTTTCTTGTCGAGGGCACCCAGGGGTTCGTCGAGCAGCAATACTTTAGGTTGCGGCGCCAATGCTCTGGCGAGAGCGGCGCGCTGTCGCTGGCCGCCCGACAATTGATGCGGCTTACGTGCACCAAAATCCTGCAACTTCACCAAGGCGAGCATCTCATCAACACGTTGGGCGATGGCATGTTTCGACATGCGCTCACCGGGCCCCGCCTGGCGCAGGCCGAACGCGACATTGTTGGCGACACTCATATGGGGAAATAGCGCGTAGGATTGGAACATCATATTCACCGGGCGCCTGTGGGGCGGCACGGCAGACAGATTCTGACCATCGAGCCAGACTTCTCCGCTGGTGGGACTCTCAAATCCGGCCAACATGCGCATGAGCGTTGTCTTGCCACATCCAGATGGACCGAGCAGACAGAAAAACTCCCGCTCATAGATTTTCAGTGACAGGTCATCCACCGCAACTGCCTTGCCAAACCGCTTGGTGACATTGCGAAACTCGATGAACGGCTTGGCCGACGGGTTTTCCCAGGGGGCAAAGCCCCGGCGCACGGCACCCAGGCTTGGTCTTTGCGACCGGGCAGACCGTTTTGCCGCCGTCTGTGTGGCGAGCTGTGTTGCCTGTTGTCCGGTCATGCGGGCGCTCCCTCGGGCGCCTAGCTGCCGGTGGTCACGCGCTGCCAAAGACGGGTCACAACACGCTGGGTGCGCTGATCATAAGGCAATTTGGTGAACAGCTTGGCTTCTGTTTCCGCATCCGGATAGATCGTTGGATCATTGATGAGATCCTCCTCCAGAAGCGGCTGGGACGCCTCATTGCCATTGGCGTAGTAAACGTAATTGGTGGCCTTCGCGATGGCATCAGGCTTCATCATGAAGTTGACGAACTCATAGGCCTCATCGGCATTTGGCGCGTCCGCTGGAATGGCCATCTGGTCAAACCACAATTGCGCGCCCTCGGAGGG
>JBCBZX010000233.1:0-4874 GCA_039815105.1 Pseudomonadota bacterium | reverse complement strand
GCGGCGGTATCGTGTTGATGACGCTTGCGGAAATGGGCACCACGGAATTGAATGAGCTCACCAAGCGTGTTGCCCGTGATAAGTCGCAAATGACACGCACCATCCGCTCCTTGGAAGAAAAGGGCTTGGTTGCCCGCAAGGCATCACCGGAGGATGGGCGGGTTTCGCTCGTTTGCCTGACAGCCGTTGGAAAGCGTGTGGTCCTTGAGCTTCAAGAGGCTGTGGCAGAAACCATCGCCGACATTCTTGCTCCGCTGTCAACGTCTGAGGAGAGTCAGTTGGAAAGCCTGTTGCGCCGAGCTTTGTCCGACAATCTGCCCGGCTAGACAGACGGCCTGTGTTCATGACTGCTCCGCGGGGGCAAATCGTTGGTACATTGTGTTAAGTTGAGACATCACGGGGTGCAGTTCAGTCGGCTGCAGCGCGGCCAAGCGGGCTTGCCTGCCATTGCAAAAGCGTTCCCCATTGCGCCGACCAGCAGGCGCTGGTGTCGGCTTGCATTCGTCCCTGTGAAAAATCGCCCAAGAGCATGAAGTATTTGTCGGCGGTCCGTACTTTGAATAGCTTCTCAGTCGTTACACGCTCTCACTTCACGCGCTCTCATTTCGGCATGAATGTGGCTGTTTTGCGAGTGCTGCCTAGGGGCAGGGCCTGTCAATTTGGTTGCATTCGTGGAGGTCCATTTGCCGGAGGCAAAAAGTAAAGCCGCTCTGAAAAAGGCCGACGGAAGAGACGAGAGGCCTGAACCTAATTGCCTGCAGTGCCTTCGTAGAAGGCCATATCATGCTTTGCGTCACGCTGGCGTATCCAGTGCTTTGCCATGGCTTTCATGTGGCTGAATTGCGCTGACACAAGGCTAGGCATCAAGCGCTTAAGGCGCTGCCTTCCGGGGCTGGAATGTTGATAGGGGCTGTTGGTGTCCCACGTATCGCCGCCGGGCAGTGTTTCAATCTGCGCGCCAAACTTCTCCGCGAGAGCCTCGCCAAATGCATGGAACAGGCGGCGATCCGGGTTTGAGTAGCCCGGTGAATATACGAGAAATGTGATGTCGGGGACGTGCTGAAGGTCCTTGGCCAGAAAGGCATCGATATATCTCTTTTGTGTCGCCGCATCATAGGTCACGGAGGCAAGGGCATCCCAATCAAGGTCCAGCTGTTGGCCGGGTTCCATACCCCCCCAATCAGCATCCAGGCATTGTCGGTAGGTGAGAGGGACCTTCCGACCGCCGATCTGCTGGTGTTTGCGGCGCAGAAGAGGTGCCAGCGCGTCGCTTTCGTAAGACACGACTGGCCCGGTGTCGCAGCGCCTGCCAGCATTCTCATTCAGCACCCAGGTCAGCTTTGTGACCCGCCCATCCATGACGGCATGCGCCAGATAATTGCCCTTGTCCACAAAGGTAGTGTCCTGATGAGACACAAAGAACGCATTGCCCGCTTTGCGGTCAATCATGATGCCGCGCATGTCGCAGTGGAAATCAAAATGCACGACATCCAGCTCTGTCATGTGACGTTCTTTCCAGAAGGCCAAAACCTGATCGTGATGTTCTGCAATAAAAATAGTCGGCATGCATGATCTCCATTCGTTGCGCAAAGACATGGCGTAACCAGGTTAAATTTTGGCGTTGAGAATGATGAGAAGGCCACGCATTTGTGGAGTTGGAACCGGGGGATGGGTGTGTGGCCCCTGAGCTTCAAGAGGCTGCGGCAGAAACCATCGCCGATAATCTTGCTCCGATGTCACCATGTGAGGATAGTCAGTTGGAAAGCCTGTTGCGCCGAGCTTTGTCCGGTAATCCGCTCGGATAGACGCTGGATGATCGTTCTGAGCACAGTTTGCGGGGCGGTTCGAGGCGTTGATCACTTGCCAATTTTGGCTTTAACTTGTTGGAGTTTTGCGGAGACGGCTATTTGGGCGCCAATGAGGCTCTGCCATGCGTAACTCGGTTCAGCTTTTGCTACGCCTCCGCTGCACCCAATGAGCTTTGATGTATAAACTGCGGAGAAGTGGCATGAGTGAATTGAAAATCGCTATAATCTCTGGATTATCAGCAGTATTAGTTTCAGCTATTGGTTTTTTGGAGGTTGGTGGACTTATTCTTCCAATGTTGCGCAACAGGTTGCTGTTAATCGTGAAATTGATATAAAGATGATTGACGTTGCCTTGGCCATCTTAGCTGGAGAAAAAGGTGTAGAGAATGGTAAGCAGTCTTTGGAGGCGCGTCGCTTCGCTGTTCGAATATTGAGGCAATATTCAGAAATTGAAGAAGATCGAGAAAATGAGAGCGTAATTAACTGGGATTTATGGGCGGAGGACTCGCAATCCAATCTTCAGATCGATCGAGATCTCATTTCCGGTCGAAAACAGTCGGAAAATGAAAGAATTGCAATATCTAGAGCGCTTGCCTTTTTACGGCGTGATTTGGAAGAAGAGATAACCGCTGTGGGTGTTGGCCAGGATGGTACACGGCGTGCGGCTGGATGCGGACCGGTTTGTAGAGACTTGCAGAGGCAAATTTCTGAGTTGGAGGCCAGGCTTGAAGACTAGCGGCGTTCAGCCTCCCTTTTAAAGGCCTGTCACTGCGGTAGCTTTTTCGCTTGTCCGGTGAGTCCTAACCCCGCCGCTGCAAAGCCAAATGCTGGAGCAGCACCACTGTTTTGGCATCTTTCATGTCGCCGGTGCCTATCGTAGCTAGTGCCTCATCAAGCTGCATTTCCACCACTTCTATGCTCTCGCCTTCGTCGGCCATGCCGCCACCTTCACCCACTCGGTCTTTGGCGCTGTAGGTGCCAAGGTAAAAGCCGATATGTTCGGTGACGGAGCCGGGACTCATATAGAGGTCGTAGAGATGGGTAAGGTTGGAGACGCGGAAGCCGGTTTCCTCTTCCACTTCCATGGCGATGCGTTGGCCCGGGTCTGCGCCCTCCAGCAGGCCGGCGGGCACTTCTACCAGTGGGCCATCATCGCCGGCAAGAAAGATGGGCAGCCGGAACTGGCGGGTGAGGAGAACAGTGTCAGTGTCGGGATTGTGCAACAGGGCACACACGCCGTGGCCGCGGTCATAGGCCTCTCGCACCTGCTCGCGCCACACGCCAGCCTGTTTTTCACGATAGGTGTAGCGGGTCAGACTGCCCCAATCATCGGCAAGAAGATCAGTTGAGATCGGTTGCACGAGATCTGTTTCGCGCATCCCGCCACCTGAGTTTTGGCCCTTCTTTGACATCAGTTTTCATCCAATGCGGGCAAACCTTTGCGCCCGCGCATGAGGTTTGAAAAACGCCGGAAAAGGTAATGGCTGTCTTGCGGTCCGGGGCTGGCTTCCGGGTGGTGCTGCACGGAAAAGACGGGTTTGCCCGGCACTGCAAGGCCACAATTTGTGCCGTCGAACAGGCTGACATGGGTTTGTTCCACATGGTCGGGCAGGCTGTCGGCGTCGACAGCAAAACCATGGTTCATTGACACGATTTCCACCTTTCCGGTGGTGTGATCCTTCACTGGATGGTTAGCGCCGTGATGCCCTTGATGCATCTTGATGGTTTTGCCGCCCAATGCGAGGGCCAGCATCTGATGCCCAAGGCAAATGCCGAACAATGGCACGTCTGCATTGATGATGTCTTGGATCGTTTGCGCCGCATACTCGCCAGTGGCAGCGGGGTCGCCAGGGCCGTTGGAAATAAACACGCCGTCCGGCTTGTGGGCCAGCACCGCATCTGCGGTCGAGTCGCCGGGCATGATTGTGAGCTTCATGCCAAGGCCTGCCATGAGCCGCAAAATGTTACGCTTCACGCCATAGTCCAGCACCACCACGTTCATGGCTTCAGCGCCTGCGTCGGCAGCTTCGTCAAAACCTTCATTCCAAATCCATGGGGCCTGCGACCAGGGTTTGCTGTCTGTGCAGGAAACGTCCTTGGCCAAGTCTGCGCCTTCAAGGCCTGCCCATGCCCTGGCTTTGGCGGTCAGGACATCACGATCAAACTGGCCGTCGGGCGCGTGGGCTATGACGCCATTGGCGAGGCCTTTTTCCCGGATCAGGGCGGTGAGTGCGCGGGTATCAACGCCTGTCATGGCGATCAGGCCGCGCTCGCTTAGCCAGGCGTCCAAATGCCCGTCGGAGCGGTAGCTCGACGGCTCTGTCACGTCCGCTTTGAAAATGGCCCCAACGGCGCCGGTGCCGGGCACATAGTCCTCATGGTCTTCCTCATTGGCTCCAACATTGCCGATATGAGTGAAGGTGAAGGCCACCACTTGCCCATCATAGCTGGGGTCGGTGAGGATTTCCTGATAGCCGGTGAGGGCGGTGTTGAAACAGATCTCAGCTTCCACCGCGCCGGTTGCACCGGCGCCGCGCCCCTCAAGGATTGTGCCATCAGCCAGAACCAGAAGCGCCGTCACCGGCAATGGCCCCCAAGGTGCAGGCGTCGGCATTTCGGCTGTTGTGGTGACGGTTGTCATGTCTCAGGTTCCAGCGCTCGTCTCATCGGTCCGCTCAAGCCCTAGCTCTGGGCGGCCGGTGGGTTGAATATGTGTTACGGCGAGGCGTTGCGACCATTATGCTCGGAGCATGCAGGAAGCGGCAGCACTTGAAATTCGTCGCTAGAGCCGTCATTTACCAGCCACAAAGGCTTAGTGCAAATCTACGTGTGCACGAAATAAACACATAAAATCAGACGCTTAGAAAAATCTAGCGGTATTTGGTGCTCTTGAGAGATGCTTTCAGTCGCGCTAATCTGATGTCAACACAAACCCATCCGGCTACATCGACCGGGGTGCGCCGCCACGCCGGTCGCCACCATCGTCAGGTCAATCGCAAGAAAACGCCGCATGCGATAGGCGTTCTGGATATCCTCTTCGGGTCCCACAAATACGGTACGCAGCCG
>JBCBZX010000222.1:0-5154 GCA_039815105.1 Pseudomonadota bacterium | reverse complement strand
GGTAGTCCTCAATCCCGACCAGATGCATCTGAAAGAACTGATTGGTTCGACCAGCCGCTTGCAAAAGGCCCAGACTGTCAAAGCCCAGCCCATTTGCCGTGAGGCTGGTATCGTCCGCCCAGCTTTGCCACTCAGGAGCGGGCACGGTTGTACCGCGGAACTTTTCGAGTTCCTGGGCTATGAGCGCGACAACAAGGCGGCGAAGGGCGTCCGGGTCGGGGCGGGCTGTGGGGGAGGGCATGGTGTTCAAGCGCCTAGAGCTGTTCCCATCTGGGGTCCAATGTCCAGATCGTAGAGAATTTGGCCGACCAGATCGCGATATTGCCGCCGACCCTCATCCACCCGCATACGAATATCCGCAGCGCGCAGGGCAACTTCGGTTGGGGACATGGTGTCGCTGGACAGCGTCATGCAGTCGCTCTCAATGTCCAAAATCGGGTCGTGCCCTTCGAGCCATTCAAACATGGCATCAACAGTGGAAACCCGATGTGCGCGATGAATATCGCGCTCATTTTCAGATTTGGAGAACATGCGGACATCGACAACGAAATCGTCGTCATCGGTCTGGTACAGATTGATCTCGTACCATAGCGGCGTACCTGAAGCGTAGCTCATGGCCGAACACAGTTCGCGTCCGGTAAAGCTCATGGGCCGCTGGCCGGTGCGCCGCAGCCTTTGCTGCATGAAGGGCATCTCAACTGCCACATCAGGCATTGTGTCATAAGGAGTCTGGGTCATGGCATATATCTGCGATGGTGTGCCTGGACTTTGGTATCCATCGCCTTGATCTCCATTTGGTCTATTGGTCATGAAACAGAGCGGGTAGGTGCTCTGCGATGAATTCGTTAAATTCGGCACGAACTGCGTCACGCAGCCCAGCCAGTTCTTCAAGGGCGATGACCGGCTTGGTTGGCGCCCTCGAAACTGGCTGCAGGCGAGACCAGGCCACATGGTCTTCTGGCCGGATGTTCGCGATAGCTTTTGCTATCCCGTCCACATCACAGTGCCGGGAAGCCTCAACAAGATGCCGTTGGTGGTGACCATCATCATGCTCCACCGACAGCACGAAGCCGTCATTGTTGGTCTGGTGAATGGCTAGGTGAAATCGCCCATGGCCCGCCGCACCGGACGAACTGCCGGAAACGAGAGCCATGGCATGGTCCTCAATTGGCCGTTGGCCGCTTCGCCGAACCCGCAACGCAACGAGCGGACGACCCGCGGACAATGGCGCTTTGTGGCCTTCTCGCGTGGCTGCAAACTGGCGCCCCGGTCTGAAATCTGACCGGGCCGTTTGCCCTCCCCAGCCTGATGACATGTGTTGATCGCCCGACCGACCAACCGACGGACAACCCGACCGGCGGCGTTCTGCCACCAGACGGCGCAACTCAGGCGATATGGTTACACTTGCCATGGCTGGGTGAAGCTCAGCTTGCCGATGGCTACAGGCGCTTGATGAACATCCAGCAGGTCTGACCGTCTGGATTGTTCTTCATATGAATGCGCACGCGTGTGGCGGCCATTTTGTAGTCAAACTCATAGTCGAGCATAACGTTGATCTCGCCGGAGCGATAAAACTTCAGAAACTCGCCATGGAAGCGTTTGCCTTTGGCACACGGCGCAATTTCGTTGAAAAAGTTGCGGCCCATGACTGCATCGGCAGACCGACCAGAGATAAGCCCCTCGGCCTGGTTGTATTTTAGAATACGGCCATGACGATCGAGCAGAATGGCACCAAATGCCAGATCTTCGGCGCGATGCGGCTCTTTGGCCAGCACATTGTCCACGTCGGCCGCGCCGAACGGGATCACTTCAAGAGCGGTAGCGTTCATTTGTCTATCCTCAATTAAGTTATTGACCGGCCGGTCAGTGGGCTTGATCAGCAAGCCAGTCATGTGGCTTGCGCATCAGAGAATTGTCGTGCAATCGCTCAACAAAGTTGGGTTCGTCGCTCTGGCGCCCGTCTCGCTGCACCCAGCGATAGTCGTTTGAGCCCATCGAAACGAGACATTGGGGTACGACATTGAAGCGCTCTTTCATCTCGAAACGCGTCGACTCGATCTCCATCGCATGGTCGTCTTCACCAAAGGCGGCGAGCATTTCCAGCTCTTGTATTTTGCCTTCGCGGGACAATCGGTCGGTCCGTTCGATGATCTCCGCCGCAGCTTCCAACACCCAGTCAGGGTGTGGCCCGCGAATGATCAGGTCATAATCCGGGTACGATAGCTCGTACCGGGATCCGACCTTTCTTAGGACCGCAAGTGGCCCCTTCTGGTCTGGTTCGCTCATTACAGCATCCACTCCTTACTTATGTCGCTACCACTGGGGATGCGACGGTTTACTTTCTTGTGCCTGTTGCGAAATGACTTTCGCGATGGGCTCAAAACTTGATTGAAACGCGGCTGCGACATCGACCATGCGATCGGCATGTTGCCGGGTGACTTCTGACAGCTCATTGAGCTTTTGCAGGGTCGCTGGATCGTTTTCACCATGGCTGGTTTTCAGCTCGTGGATGAGCTCGTTCACGTCGGTCGAAATCAGATTGATCTGCGAAATCGAGTGCAAAAGCGTTTCTGACAGCGAGGCCATATTTTCCTCGGAACTGACCTTTGCGCCGGCGTCAGTGAGGCATTGATCGATTGCCGTTTTGACCGTCGGCTCGATCCGACCAACCATCTCGCCCATCACACTTACAGCCTGCTCAAAGCGCGACAGCTCAGAGCCGTCTAGGGCCATCGGAAATAAGTCATCCGGCTTGGCTGTTTCTGCCGGTGGGAGGGTCGCCAGGGCTTGTTCCGCTGCACCTTGCATAATGCTTGCCATATCGAGCTGGTTGATTTGATCCACACTGTTTGCAAAGCGATCGCAATCTCCATTGAGGCGTTCCAACACCACATTGAGACTCGCATTGGTGCGTGTTAGCGCCTCCTTCTCCGGCGTATTTTCATGGCTCAATCGAGCGATCCGCAGCTCCTGCTCATCGGCTTGACGTTCGCAAAGTTCATCGGCTTTTGATGTGAAGTTGGTTATGTTGTCGTCCAGACGGTCCATCACCTGCTCAAGCCGAGCGGCGCCTTCCGCAGCCACGTTTGATTTGTTTCTGCCGTCCAGTTCCGCCTTCATCTGCCGTGCCAATTCCACGAGCTGACGTTCCATGCGCGCCGTCCGGGCATCCAGGGAATTGGCTTCACCGCGGACACCCTTCTGATCTTCCGCCAGCTTGGAAATATGCAAGCTGAGTTCCCTGAGAATCGCGGTCTGATCATTCTGATTTGCGGACTCTCCATCAGCCTGGTCGAGGAATCCAGCCAGCGTCGTTGCGAGATCAGCTTCCAAGGTGTCAAAGCGCGTCACCAAGGTTTTAAGCGAAGGGTCGGGCTGCTTCGTTGCGGCACCAAGCTGTGCAATCGAGTTCATTAAGCCTGCGAGTTTGCTGTCGAAGTTCTCCGCCTGATCGTTCATACGGTTCGCAATGACGTCACTGACTTGTTCAACCTGCCGGGTCAGAAACTCCGACTGGCGCCCCTGGGACGCTTCCATCCACTGTGTTGTCGGCACCTGTGATTGTTCAAGAATATGGCCGGCCAGATTGTCCATTTGAGCGCCGAGGTGGCGAACAGATGCCACAAGTGAACATTCCAAATCTCTGTTGAAACGGTCAAACCGCTCCAGGCGCCCGTCCATTTCAAGCATGCGCTCTTCAATGTTCAGCAAAGTCTGTGCCAGGCCACCGACATCATCGCGTGTCGCATTGTTAGTCTGTGATTGGCTCGATCGAGTGGACGTCGCCACCTGCGCGTCCATTCGTGCCACCGCATCGGCCAGCGCTTCCAGACGATTTTCCACGCGGTCCTGCATGCGGTTTTCGATGGCGGCAAGTCGATCACCCAGCGCGTCGAAGGCAGGCTTTAAATTGACGTCATGACTGTCCGCCGGTACGTCGGCATTTTGCAGCGTTACTTGGCACAGATGCAGAACTTCGCGCATCATGCGCAGGTCGGGCGAGCTGTCCCCGCGCGTGTTGGTGAATGCGTCGAAATTCAGCTCTGTGGCTGCATTGTCTACAGTTTCAGTCATACCAGTCGTCCCAATGGGCCCAAATTGGCCGTCAATTCGTCGGCAGGGATGCCAAAGGCATCGGCCAGCTCAATGATCTTTTCGCGAGCTTGATAGAGCGTGTTGCCGAGCCGCTCTTCTTGCTCCTCACTCAGTGAGCCCGCATCCATCCGCCTGATCGCCTGCGCTTCCAGGAGCTGGCGAACGAACTCCACAAGTGTGAGCACCAGCTTTGCAAGGTCCTGACCCACCGTGTCCGGGTCGATGGCCAAGATATCAGGGATTTTGGGGGTATGACCCACGCCATTTGGTTGCTCGGTTGAGCTCAAGCCGAAGCTGGCCAGTGTCGCGGCAAGCTTGTCGCCAGCCAGTTCGTCATTCTGGAGCCCGCCAACATTCAGTCCCAGGGCGTCGAGATCGGTGATGCCGTTCAACATGGCAGACCCTCCGCCATACGGTTGGCCCATGCCCGGGCAACTGTTCCAAATGGCACATATGGGCCACCCAAGCGCGGGTCTTCACCTTCGACAAAACTGTGCCGTCCCAGCGTCGCCATAAGCGCAGAGGCGTCCATGGACGCACAGGTGAGATCGAGATGGGAAGTCCGCTCGCAACGCGTGTCCGCCCGCACAAAGATGTCGCGAAACACGAAGCCCTCATGAGCAAGGTCTGCTGCAAGGGCGTTCAGCCGGACTTGCCGCAAGGTAGCGTTCTTTTGAACCCGACTGCGGGCGCGCAGGTAGCTCAGATCTTCAGCCTCGTCTTTGGCAGATGTGATGGTCACGGTGATCTCAGCGCTGCCAGCCAAAGTGCGGTAAAGATCGGTCAGAACGGCGGCATGCGAGCGTATGGCGTTGCGACTGTCTTCCAATGAGCCCCCAAACAATCCCAATGGCACCGGCATGCCACGGCCATTGTGTCGGGCGGCCTGCCGGTAATGGGTCACGCCCAATTTGGCGCTGTCCTTCGCGCCTTTGTTTGTCTGGTAAGCAAAGGCCGTCAGGTTCCCGGTCTGGCCGTCGATTTGAAGTGCCGTGCAGCCCGCGACAGGCGTGTCGCTTGGGTCGGCAACAATATGAGCGATGTGCCAATTCATCATGC
>JBCBZX010000263.1:0-4262 GCA_039815105.1 Pseudomonadota bacterium | reverse complement strand
TCTCCCGACGGCAGTCAGATCGTTTTTGAGAGCGACCGTGGTGGTCGACAGCAATTGTACATTACGGGCGCAAATGGTGGCGCCGCCAAGCGGATTTCCTTTGGTTCGGGTAGCTATTCCACCCCTGTCTGGTCGCCGCGGGGTGACCTGATCGCCTTTACAAAACAGTCTGGCGGCAAATTTCTGATCGGCGTCATGCGCCCGGATGGCAGCCGCGAGCGCATCCTGACCGAAGGTTTCCACAATGAAGGGCCGACCTGGGCACCCAATGGGCGTTACCTGATGTTTTTCCGCGATGGTCGCGGTGCAGGTGGCCCGCGCTTGTTCCAGATCGATCTGGCTGGCACCAACGAATTTGCGGTTACAACACCGTCCTTTGCGTCGGACCCGGCATGGTCCCCACTGCTCAATTAGGCGCTTTGGGTAAGTTACGCGTGATTGGGAGGGGCGGTCGTGGCGTTGGCCGCAATTTGGCCGCTATGCAGGCCAATGGGCTGTGCAGAAGGGCGCCTTGCATATCATCATGTGATGAAATGTCAGGGCGTTGAGCTTGTGTTAACCTCAAATCCTACCGGCACGTTAACCGGCGTGCGTTAGGTTTTATTCAAATTTGAACGATCAGGAGCGCTCACTATGGGCTTCAATCTCGCCATTCGCCGGTCCCCCATCGCGCTGGTACTTGCGGCCCTGCTGACAATTGTTGGTTGCGCAGACAAGAAATCACTGCCCGACAATGCCGGGCAACTCGGCCTCAACGGCGTCGCAGCCGGGTCAACGCAAGAGTTCACAACCACTGTGGGTGACCGTGTCTTCTTTGAAACGGACTCAGCCGCACTGACGGCCACCTCCCAGTCCACACTGGCCAAACAGGCACAGTGGCTTCAGCGCTACACCAATTACTCGATCCAGATCGAAGGCCATGCCGATGAGCGCGGCACGCGGGAATACAACCTTGCTCTGGGCGCACGTCGTGCAACAGCTGTGCGAAGCTATCTGGCGGCACAAGGTGTCCCGGCTTCCCGCATCACCACAATTTCCTACGGCAAGGAGCGCCCTGTCGCAGTTTGTGACAATATCTCGTGCTGGTCCCAGAACCGGCGTGGTGTGACCGTATTGCGGTAATCCGAGTTCACAGCCGTCAGCCGCCATCCGGGGGGTAGCTGACGTTGGGGGAATGAAGGGCGGACCTATCGGTTCGCCCTTTTTCTTTGCCCGCAACCGGTGTGTTGCGAATACACCACCGGCTTGGTCAAACACGGCGCGAATGAGCGTTTGCCTTGGACATGGCATGGTTGCACCATAGTTTTGCCCACGATTTCGTGGTTTAGACGGCCAACGACGCCGACAACAGAGGTTTGTTGTCGGCAAAAGAAGGATGAATGAGATGATGATGCGAACTGTCGCCTTGGCCGTTGCGGCCATGTGTTTCATCGCAGCGCTGGCATTGCCGGCAAAGGCCCAAAATGCAGCTCAGAACCAGGCTGCCATTTTTCAGATGCAAGAGCAGATGCGCCAGCTCAATGGTCGTGTTGAGGAGCTGACGTTCCAACTGCTCGAATTGCAGGAATTGTTGCGCCAATCGCGCGAAGACAATGAAGCGCGTTTTTTGGATTTGGAGGAAGGAAGCCAGCAGGGCGCAGTTACGCCTCCCTCAGCCGGTAATAGCAATACTGACTTTGCGCAGACGCCCCAAACCAATGGCGATGATCTCGATGGCGTGCGCATATTGGGAACGGAAGCGGCCCCGCTGGGCACACTTCGGTTCGACGAGAACGGCAATCTGATAGAAGGGGCGCTGGGTCGTCCGCTGGATCTCAACCAAGCGCCTGTCGGAGAGGCGGACGATGTGATTGAGACCGCAGAACTTGTCGATGGCAATTCAGATGAAGGCCCTCTGCCAACCAATTTGCCTGCGCCCGGTGCCCTGTATCAACAGGGGTACAATGAAGTTCTGGGCGGCAATTATGTGGCTGCCGAGCGCACGTTTCGCACATTGCTCAGGGCTTATCCCGAGAGCGACCGCGCGCCCAACGCTCGATACTGGCTGGCCGAAAGCCTGTTTGCCATGGGCAGTTTCAACGATGCGGCAGAAACCTATCTTGAGGTTGTGAATGGCCATCCCGACACGCAAATTGCACCAGATGCGATGTTGAAGCTGGGCGTCACACTTGCCGGTTTGGGCGAAGTGCAGACGGCGTGTGAGACGTTTGAAGCTGTCACCGCCCGATACCCTGCAACGCCAGACTTTTTCCGCCAACGCCTCGACCGTGAGATGCGCAGTGCTCGCTGCGGCTGAGCGAGCCGGCGGCCAAGACTGTTCTGATCTTTCCATTCAGTTGGAGAGACTTTTTGAGGGTGTAGCGCAAAATTGCGATGCGCCCTTTTTGTTGGCTGTGTCCGGCGGCAGCGATAGCCTGGCTCTATTGCATCTCTTTGCGCGGTGGGCCCAGGGTTCACTTGCTTGCAGTGTCGCGACTGTTGATCATGGTTTGAGACCGGAGTCGGCGGCGGAGGCGGCCTTTGTGGGCGAGCAATGCAGGGCGCTTGGTTTGCGCCATAAGGCTTTGCGTTGGGTGCGGGCAGCGAATGCGGATAAAGCAAGCCAGGAGAACGCCAGGCAGGCGCGCTACCAACTGCTGGCCGACTACGCCCAATCCATAGGTGCCAAATGCGTGCTCCTCGGGCACACGCGTGACGATCAGATTGAGACCCTTCGCATGCGGTTTGGCAGGCTGGAAGGAGCTGACTATGCGGCGCTTGGTACGGCGGGAATCTCGCCAGATATTCTATTTGATGGGGTCACATTTCACCGGCCGTTGCTGGGGGTTGCGCGCAGTGTGTTGCGTGCCTGGCTGTCTGCCGAAGGTGTTGAGCGTTGGGTGGAGGATCCGACCAACGAAGATTTGAGTTATGAGCGCATCCGTATCCGCACGCGTGGGCAAACTGGCAAATCTTGCGAAACGGATGCGTCTTTGCTGCGGTTGCAGGCCATTTCCAGGCGTTGGCGTTCGCTCGTGGAGGCGCAGTCCCTCGCATTTGCGAAGCAGGAGGTCGGCACCGGGTTGAACCATCTGCGCATACCTGCGCCGAAGTTTTACCTCTTGCCAGAAGCGGTCCAACGGTTCGTGCTTGGAGTTGCCATCGCCAGTGTCGGGCGCTCGGGGCGGCGGGCGGACGGCGCCGGGTTCGTGCGCGATCTACGAAGTCTGGTCGCAGGCCAAAAGGGCTTTTCGATGAGCGGCGCCGTGGTCAGTCACCAGCGCAAAGCTGAAATCATAATTTATCCAGAAGTGCGCCATGGTGACTTCCTGCCGGATGCAAGGCTTATGGCTGACTTGGCCCAACGGTACCAAGATTTGCCTTTTGAGGCACGACGCGCCGTGGCGTGGCGGATAAGCCAGCCCGGCGATTATCGCTTTGACTGGTCGACACCCCTCGAAAGTGAGCTCTTCGATCTGCTGGTAAATGCCGACTTTGGGCCGCCTCTAGGTAAGACGCGTTCACGATAAGCGGAACTATTGCCGCATTGGGCTTCGCTTCCCTTGGCACTTGAGGGTGTGGTGCCTATGTTGATAACGAAGAAAGCCCCCGCATGGTTGGATGCGCTCGCTGGCACGCCAGATGACATGTTCGCAATCCGGCCTTGCATGAAGGACCCGAAGCATGAACTCCAATTTCCGGAACTACGCCCTTTGGGCGATCATCATCTTGCTGCTCGTGGCGCTGTTCAACCTTTTCCAAGGTCCCGCGCAGAACACGGCATCTGCGGAAGTTTCCTACTCTCAGTTCCTGGAGGATGTGGCTGCTGGTCGCGTGCAATCGGTGGAGATTCAGGGCCAGACCATCACGGGTCGCACATCCAGCGGCCAGGTGTTTGAAACATTTGCGCCGGACGATCCCAATCTTGTTCAGACATTGAGCGAGCGTGGCGTGAACATCAGCGTTTCCCCGCCGGATCGTGGGTCGCCCTTGCTGTCGGTTCTGTTTTCGTGGCTGCCACTGATCGTCATTCTGGGTGTGTGGATTTTCTTCATGCGCCAGATGCAGGGCGGCGGAAACAAGGCCATGGGGTTTGGTAAATCCAAGGCCAAGCTTTTGACGGAGGCCCATGGTCGCGTGACATTTGCCGACGTGGCCGGTGTTGAGGAAGCCAAGGACGATCTTGAAGAGATCGTTGAGTTTCTTCGCGACCCGCAAAAGTTCCAGCGTCTTGGGGGCAAAATTCCGCGCGGCGTGCTGCTGTCGGGCCCTCCAGGCACTGG
>JBCBZX010000181.1:0-6165 GCA_039815105.1 Pseudomonadota bacterium | reverse complement strand
GCACGCTGACGTTGGGCGGATTCCCGGTTGCCACCGGCTCCTTGTTCAGCCAGTCCAATATTGGGGATTTGCGATACCAGCATGATGGCTCTGAGGGCTCCGCAGACAGTTTTGTTCTGTCTGTGAATGATGGTGCGGGCAGTTTGCTTGAAAACCAGACCGTCAGTCTGACGATCACGCCGGTTGACGACGCGACGAGCGCTGACTCCAACGTTATCGTTTATGAAGGCGGATCGACCAGCGATGCTTCACCGGGTGCAGGGAAGCCAGTACCGGGCATGGCGATCAGCTTCTCGGATGCTGACGACAGCACCAAGCAGGTTGAGATCCGCTCACTGCCAACAGTGGGCCAGCTTTTCTTCAATGGCACCCAGATAACCACCGTGCCGTCGGCGTCTTTCCCGTCAACCCAGCTTAGCCTGTTGTCCTACACGCACGACGGCAGTGACGGGACAGGCAATCAGAGCTTTGACATCCGCTTCACCGACACTGACGGGGGCGGCACCGGCGCCGCGGCGCAGTTCGACCATACGGTGAACATCTCAGTTATCCCGGTCAATGATGACCCCACGCTGGACTCCGCCACCCACGCAGCGACCCTCGCAGAAGGCACGACTTATACGTTCACAACGTCTGATCTCAACACATCAGACGCCGACAACAATACAAGCCAGGTTGTTTTCTCCATCAATACAGCACCGACCCAAGGTGTCATCAGGCTCAATGGTGATGCGTTGGCGGCTGGCGGGCAGTTCAGTCAGCAGGATGTGATAGACGGTCGGGTTACCTATGAACATCAGGGCCTGACGGGCGGCGCTGATAGTTTCATTTTCTCGGTGCGCGACGGTGCCATCAATATCCTTACCGACCAGACAGGTGCGGTGCGCGATGGCGGCGGCGCTTTGGTGCAGACGACCTTCAATCTGACGATCACCGACGACAACGCCGCGCCCATTCTGCAGACAAATTCCTCACATTCAGCGGGCGCTGGATCGACCATCATTGTGGGCTCGGACGTTTTGTCGGCCAGCGATGGCGACGACACAAATTCAAATATTATCTATACGCTTGCGAGCACGCCGAGCCTGGGTGCACTTCAGCTTTCGGGCAGCACACTGGGTGTCGGCCAGACGTTCACACAAGCTGATATCAATGCTGGTCGGGTCACTTATGCTCATTCCGGCGGTGCGGTTGGGGCCGACAATTTCACCTTCACACTAGCCGATGACGGCGGCGCTGCGGGCCAGACGTCGGGCGGCGGAGCGCTGGGCACGGTCACCCACACCATCAACAGTGTGACCCTTCCACCGAGTGTCGCCACCAACCCAGCTGAGGTTGATGAAAGCGGTACGGTTACGCTCACCGGGACCAATTTGAATTCCAGCGACTTGATGAGTGACGGCGTCACCAGTACTGCTGACAGTGATCTCGTCTACAAGGTCGAAACCCTGCCAGCCTATGGCGTTGTCAGATTGAACGGCACCGTTCTAGGCGTTGGCGACACGTTCACCCAGGCCGATGTCAATGCAAGTAATGTCACTTACCTGAACAATGGAAGCCACCAGATTGCCGGTGCTTCTGAAGACAGTTTTCAGTTTACAGTCACCGATACAGAGAATGCGTCCACCAGTGGGTCGCTGACGATTGATATCGTTTCTGATCCACCAGTTTTGCAGCAAAACAACACGCTCACCGTGGCTGAAGCTTCCACCGAAACGATTACGGCTGGCTTTCTGTCCGCCACAGATCCCGACGACGCCAACGATCAAATAATCTTCTCTGTTACGACAACTCCACAGCACGGCGTGCTGCAACTTAATGGTGTCACTCTCGATACGGGAGCGACATTTACACAAGCAGATATTGCGGCTGGTTTGCTGACTTATACCCAACAGGGCAGCCAGGTAGATGTCACCGGCGCAGCACTTACCGGCGACAGTTTTCAATTCACCCTGGCCGATGATTTGGAGACACCAGGCAAAGCCATTGGCGGCGGTGCAGATTTGGGGACTGGTACCTTCAACATCGCATTGACGGTGAATGCCGGCGATGACGCTCCCGACAGCAACTTTGTCTATCAGAAGCAGTACGTGAAGACCGGTGAACAGGTCACAGTTGCGTCATTGTCGATCACTGACAATGACAGCATACCTGCCGACATCATCTACACATTGGTAGATGCACCGGACCATGGCGAGTTGCGTTTGAACGGTTCGCCCACCGCGCTGAGCAATGGTGCAACGTTTACCCAGGCTGACATCAACTCCGGCAATCTGGTCTATTTCCACACTTCTGGTGGTGCTGTGGTTGATGGCTTCGACTTTTCTATCGCAGACGATGATGGAAACGCAGCCATGGATGGTGGCTCCCTTCTGGGAACCAGAACCCACGTCATTGAACCATCGGCCTCAACTCCACCAGTGGTGGGTGGCTCGGCGTCGAGCACCCCCATCACAGTGGCTGAGGACAGTGTAACCACCATTTTGCAATCGCAGTTGGAGGCAACTGATGTCGACAGCGCCGGAAGCCCAACTCCGCCCAGCCAGCTCGTCTACGAGCTGACGACCTTACCCGACCACGGGTCCATTGAGCTGAACAATGTTGCGCTGACCATCGGTCAGACTTTTACCCAGCAGGACATTAATGACGGCCTGGTGAGATATGTGAACACCGGGCCGCAAAACTCGGCTACCAATACGGTCACAGGCTTCAACTACACTCTCAGCGACGCTGACGGCGCGGAAATTGCCGGAACGTTTGGCATCACCATCACGCCGGTCAATGACGCCCCCATACTGGCTACGGCCAGCACGCTGTATCTGCAATCTGGCGGGTCGGGTGTTATTGGCAGCTCACTGCTGAATACGACGGATAATGATCATGCGGCCAATCAGATTGGCTATACAATTGACAGCCTGCCGACCCACGGCACGCTTTCGGTCAACGGTACCCCAGCCACTATTGGCACCATCTTCTCGCAGGCCGATATCAACGCCGGGAATCTAACTTTCGTCCATGATGGTGGCGCCACCAAAAACAGTTCTTTCAGCTTCTCGATTGTTGATCAGGCTGGTGCAAGCGGCACAAATTCTGGCGGCGCGCCACTCGGGTCCGGCACTCTGGCGATTGTGGTGGATGACGCCTCCGGCGCGCCGTCCATAGCCGTGAACAACACGCTCGACAGTTTCCTTGAAGGGTCAACCGTCACCATCACCACGGCCAATCTGTCCGCCACCGATCCTGATACATCCGATCCCAAACAGCTGGTCTTTACAGTCACCCGTGCGCCTGCCGATGGCACCTTGCGCGTTGACGGCACGCCGGTTGGGCCAAACGGCTTCTTCACCCAAGATGATTTGATCAACAACCGCGTCACCTACGTTCACAACGGTTCTGAGAACTTCCGGGATGACTTCATTTTCAGCCTGTCTGATGGTGGCGCATCCGCTGCGGTGATCGGAACATTCAACTTCGAAATTGATCCGGTAAATGACCAGCCCGATATCGACCGTTCCAGCGTGCAACTGTCTGAGGGCGGCTCGGTAACTTTCACGACTGGCATGCTGGACGTGTCTGATGAGGATGGTAGCGCTGAGATAAGCCTTGCGGCAGATGCTCCGCTGCAAATCCGGGTTGATACGCTGCCGTCATTTGGCGAGCTGCGATATAATGGCACGCTGGTCGATGTCACACCCTCCGGCTTTACGTTTGACCATGCCAATATCGGACTTTTGACCTATCAGCATAATGGCAATGAAGACTATTCCGACGCGTTCAATTTTACCGTCATCGATAATTCCACCAACGCCCACACGGGCAGTCCGAACGGTGAAGTGACCACGCGCTCCGGCACGATGAATTTTTCCATCGTGCCTGTGCCCGATGATCCGGCGGTGGCCGTCAATACCGGCTTGCTGAAAGCAAACGGTAAGGCAGTCTATGAAGAGGGTGAGCGTCAGATCACGATTGCGGACCTGTCCTCTTCAGATCCAGACTCTTCGGATGAACAGGTTCAATTCCGAATTCTCACCGCCACAAGCCATGGCAAGCTGGTTTTGCGCGATGGCGGAACGGACACGGCTTTGGGCGCTAACTCCGCTTTCAGCCAGGCTGATGTGGTGGCTGGGAAGCTCTACTACATTCACGCTGGCGAGGAGCAGTTCACGGACACATTCCAATTCCAGGTAGATGATGCAGGCGGTGGCAACGTCGCACCGCAAAACTTCAACATTGAAGTGATTGAGGTCAATGAAGCGCCGGTTCTGGTCAT
Source organism: Pseudomonadota bacterium (assembly GCA_039815105.1). Taxonomy (GTDB): domain Bacteria; phylum Pseudomonadota; class Alphaproteobacteria; order Rhizobiales; family Rhizobiaceae; genus JBCBXA01. The sequence goes on along the minus strand of JBCBZX010000181.1, from coordinate 1,895 downwards.
GCCCGGTGAGACCTCAGTCGACGAAGATACAACGCTGGCAATTGAGGCCATCACGTTCACTGATATTGACCTCAACACCGATGATGCCAATGCAGAGGTCAGGGTCACACTATCGGTTGCCAATGGTGTCCTGAACATCGGAGCGACCGCAGGTCTGAGCTTTACATTGGGTAAAGAAAATGGCCTGGCGGAAGTCGAGTTCGCTGGCACATTAGCCGAAGTCACCGCAGCGTTGGCCTCCATCAGCTACACTCCGGGCGCCAGCTATATTGGCGCTGACACGCTGAACATTACACTCAATGACCAAGGTAATTTTGGAGTTGACCCATCGACAATCGGGCGCGCTGCCACGGGCGATGGTAGCTCAGAAGAGGCGACGGGTTCCATCAGCATCAATGTGCTCCCGATCAATGATGCGCCAACAATAGTGGTGGCGGACGCACAGGCTGAAATTAACGCACAGGTCTATCGCGAGGATGAGGGCCGGACGCTTGAATTCGGAGACATCGTGTTCGCCGACGTCGATGCGGCTGGCGATGATGTTGAGGTCACTCTCTCGGCCGCAAACGGCGTGCTGGAGTTGCAGAACACCACGGGCGTGGCCGTTTCAGGCAATGGCACGGCTAGCGTGACTATCACGGGCAGCATATCTGCCATCAATGCGATTTTGGATGGTGCCGGAACCGGCTCCGGGTCCAACAATGTTCTTTACGAGTCCAACGCCAATTATACCGGCAGCGACACCATCACCGTCGCCATCAATGACAAGGGCAATAACGGTTTTGGTGGTCCAAAAACCACGACGGCCACATTGACGGCAACGGTTGACCCAGTGAACGACGCCCCCGTTATCGGTGGCCCGAACTCAGTGACAGCCTATGAGGGTAAACCCCAGGCGCTGGGCATAACGGTCGCGGATATCGACTCCGACACGTCCGACATTCAGGTGTCCCTCACTCTTACGAACCCATCACCTGCAATAGCGTCGTTTGGAACGCTGGAGTTTGGTAGTGTACCGCCGGGAGTTAGCTTCACAACCGGCAGCGCAAGCGGCGATAGTGCTGTGGTTGTTGAGGGTACGGTCGCCGAGATCGAAACACTGCTCAACGGGCTGCGCTATGTCGCCGACCCTGACCACGAGGAAAATTTTGGTGTCGACCTCGTCATCAACGTCAATGATCAGGGCAATGTGGGTGACGATCCGTCCGATCTGCCCGGCAGCCATCCATTGGCTGGCACCGGCACTGGTGGTGTGTCGGACGAACAAGCTGACAAGACGGTGGCGATAAGCGTTCTTGCCGTGAACGATAGGCCGGACTTCACCTCTGGTCTCAGTTTCTCAACCGACGAAGACAGCACGCTGAACTTCAATCTGGGTGGTTTCACCATCACTGATGATGATGCGAACAAGGGCTCCGACATAGGTTGGATCCAGCTGGATGTGAATTTCGGTACGCTTGACCTTTCCTCTGCGGCGGCGTCACAAGTAGCCAGCTTTGGTGGCACTGTTGCTGGTGGTGCCGATCAAGTGCGCATAAGCGGCCTTACGTTCGACCAAATCGAAACGGTTTTGAGCGCATCTAACGCGCTCGTTTACGAGCCAAACGCAAATTACAACAATGCAAATCCGGACCTTAACGATGAGCGGCTCAATGTGCGTTTCCGCGACATGGGCAATACAGGTGTTGATCCGTCGGCGGCAGGGATGGCGAACTCCGGCAACGGTGCCTATGAGGAGCGGTCGCGCAACTTCAATCTAACGGTCAATGCCATAAATGATGCGCCCACCGTGAGCGGAGTGCCCGGCACAATCAACTCGATTAAAAAGTAATCAGTATTGATACGCCCATTACGCGCTGCAAGCGCTAAACATTCGCCGGAAAGCGCGCTAATCT
>JBCBZX010000340.1:0-3251 GCA_039815105.1 Pseudomonadota bacterium | reverse complement strand
CCGTATGCGGATGTGGGGCATCGCCATCGGCGTTGCCATTATCGGAACCCACCTCGGCATGGCATCCGGGCTGATCGAAGGGGCGCAGACAGCCTATCTCGACCGGGTCTGGAACCCGTTGGCCACAGTGATTGGCGGGCTGATCTTTGGCTACGGAATGGCGCTGTCGGGCAATTGTGGATACGGCGCGCTTGCGCGGCTCGGCGGTGGGGACCTGCGCGCGTTCATGATCGTGCTTGTCATGGGGCTGTCGGCCTATGTGGTGATGTCCGGCCCGTTGGCCGAAGCCCGAATCTGGCTCTTCCCCGTAGAAACCCAAGCCACCACCCCACAGGGCTTCAGCCAACTGGCCATGGGTTGGGGCATCCCGCCTGCCGTCAGCGGCCTGGCCATTGGCGGCATCCTCTTAAGTGTGGCGTTGTCATCACGAGAAATGCTCCGCTCTCCTGAACATATCATCTGGGGTGTCGTGGTGGGCTTCGCCGTAGTGTCGGGCTGGTTCGGCACGTTCTGGATTGCCGAGACCGGCTTCGGCAACGAGCCGATCGAAACTCATACGTTTGCCGCCCCCATTGGCGATACAATCTATTATGCGATGACCGCCTCGGGCAACACGTTGTCGTTCAGCGTCGGCTCTGTTGTTGGTGTCGTCGTCGGAGCGATGCTTGGCTCCTATTCCAAGGGGCATTTCCGCTGGGAAGCCTGTGAAGACCCGCGCGAACTCAAACGCCAAATGCTGGGAGCCGCCATGATGGGCGCCGGCGCCATCCTCGCAGTGGGCTGCACCATCGGACAGGGACTGTCAGCATTCTCCGTTTTGTCCTACAGCGCGCCACTCGCTTTCGCGTCCATCTTCGTCGGCGCCTCGGTCGGCCTCCGCCAACTGATCGAGGGGTTCGCGCCGGCTGAGTAAGTCCGTTGATTCTACTGCTGGAACTGCTCTCTTAACAGTCCGCAAATGGGAGGTGGGGTACTGTCAGACGAATGCGAACCAGTCTCTGGTGGGACAGTGTCGTTGTCCCTTATTGCGCGCAAAGACCGCGCCATTCGGTCAGAGCGGCGGTTCTGTTCAGCTTAAAGAGATGTCGGGAAGAGAGACTGCGTTCCTGGTTGAAGTGGTTTGAGACGGAGGCATGGACTGAAGCGAACTTCTGGAGACTTCGCATGCGTCGGAAGCGGAGCATTGCGCGCTCTCGTCGTCGGAACTGGAGGTGTGAGTTCTCGGCTCTGTTGTGCTTCCAGCGGCCTGTTTCCCGTCGGGTATCAGCTCCGATTTCCCTCAATGCGGCTCCATAGGACCGGAGCCTGTCCGTCACGACGACCTCGGGCTGACCGTGCTTTCGCATTGCTTTCTTCAAGAATTTCAAGGCTGCCTTCTTGTCTCGCGTTTTTGTCACGAAGCTTTCCAGCACCTCGCCTTCATGATCGACAGCCCGCCAAAGGTAGTGCCGCTCGCCGTTAACCTTCACGAACATTTCGTCGAGATGCCATCGCCAACGGCTTGACTTCATGCTCTGGATCCGACGCTTGCGGATCTCGGCTGCGAACATTGGACCGAACCTTTGCCACCAAAACCGGACAGTCTCGTGGCTAACGTCGACGCCGCGCTCGTGCAGCAGGTCTTCGACATTCCGGAGTGATAGTGGGAACCGGACATAGAGCATCACTGCCAGGCGAATGATCTCGGGACTGGTCTTGAAGTAGCGAAAACGGGATCCTTTGGTCATGATGCGACGCTAACCAGCGCCCCGCCCTGCCTCAAGCCGAATTCTTCTGACAACTCCCTTTTCAGAAATTACGCCAATGCCTTAGCCAACAGCTTGCCTGTTCAAGCCTAGTTGCTGGCGGCCCGAATCGGCCGTTGACCACTCCAGTCAGATGCTGCGGCGCGGCCCGTCGAACCGGATGGGGTGGATGGCTCCTGCTCCACCGGCGTCGCAATGCGCCATAATGCAGTTGTCTATCACTGCTAGGAAAGGAGCCACCCAATGCAGGTTACAACAGTCGGCCTAGATCTGGCCAAGAACATCTTTCAGGTGCACGGGATCACAGCGGACGGAACCGTTGCGTTCAATAAGTCACTTCGGCGTGCCCAGCTTTTGCAATTCTTCGAGACCCTTGAACCATGTCTCATTGGCATGGAGGCCTGCGGATCCAGCCACCACTGGGCGCGGCAATTCCGGAAGCTGGGCCATGAAGTCCGACTGATGCCTGCGATGTACGTGAAAGCCTATGTCAAACGCGGCAAGTCTGACGCCATCGATGCAGAGGCGATCTGTGAGGCCGTAACGCGCCCAACGATGCGCTTTGTCGCGATCAAAACTGAAGAACAGCAGGGTGTCCTGTTCCTCCAACGTGCGCGCGACCTGATCGTGCGGCAAAGAACCCAGCTCAGCAACATGCTGCGCGGCTTGCTGGGGGAGTTTGGTATCGTGATTGCCCAGGGGATCGGGAGCGCCGTGAAGTTTGCAAAGGCGGTACTGGACGGAGATCGTCCGAGCATTCCTGAAGTCGCCATCGAAGTTTTGACGAACCTGTGCAACCAGATGGTTGCTCTGCACTTGCGCATTCTCTGGTACGATAAACGCATTCTGCTTGAAGGTCGTAGAGACCCAAAAGTTATGTTGCTAAGGACCATTCCTGGGGTCGGCCCTGTCACCGCCTCGGCCATTGGTGCGACAGCGGGCGACGGACATCAGTTCCGCAATGGACGCGAGTTTGCCGCCTGGCTGGGGCTGACACCGATCAACCGATCAAGTGGAGGCAAGGAACGTCTCGGGCGCATCTCCAAGATGGGAGATCGATACCTCAGGCGTCTGCTAGTCACCGGCATGACCGCCCGATTGAACCAAATGAAGGTGAACCCCGACCGCGTCGATCCATGGGCAATGTCCCTGCGAGAGCGCAAATCGCCGCGTGTGGCCACAGTCGCGATGGCTAACAAAACTGCCCGTATCATCTGGGCGGTGTTGACGCGCAACGAAAGGTATCAGCCTCACACAGCATAAACGCCAAAAAAGGAACATCCGAGACGCAAGACCATTGAGATGATGGAGCAATGTCAGCCCGCCAACCAAGACACCCCGTCGAATGTCAGGGACACGTCGTTGTCCGCGAAGCGGTTTGGGACTTGGTCAGCGGAAACCATCAGGGCCAGCAGCCGTGTGCGCTGCGCAAACAGGCCGGACACACGACTGCATCTGACAAACGCTCATATCAGCTCAAAAAATGTCTTGCTATGCAGGAGCCAT
>JBCBZX010000280.1:0-4056 GCA_039815105.1 Pseudomonadota bacterium | reverse complement strand
GCAAAGCGGTGTGCCTCGTCTCGTAGCCGCTGGGTGAAATACAGGACCGGGTCCCTCATGGGCAGTTTAAACGCCTCGCGCCCGGGCATGAAAAATGTCTCGCGCCCGGCGTCCCGGTCAGGGCCTTTGGCTATGCCCACCATTGCAATCTCGTCTTCAATGCCTAGCTCGGCCAGAATTTTGCGCACGGCGTTGAGCTGGCCCAGGCCGCCATCGATCAAAATCAGATCTGGCCAGGGGCCGACGCCATCTTCATCGCGCTTCTGGTTTTCCTTGGACCCGTGCTCCTTCACCAGACGGGAAAACCGCCGCGTCATGACTTCCTGCATCATGCCAAAATCGTCGCCCGGAACCAGATCTTCCGACTTGATGTTGAACTTGCGATAATGGGTCTTCATGAAGCCGCCGGGGCCAGCCACCACCATGCCGCCAACGGCATTTGTGCCCATGATGTGCGAGTTGTCGTAAACCTCAATCCGTTTTGGTGGCTCGTCCAACCCAAAGGCTTCTGCCACACCCTCCAGCAACTTGGTTTGCGAGGAGGTTTCCGCCATGCGCCGCCCCAATGCTTCCCGGGCATTTTGCAACACATGGGCCACGACATCTCGTTTCGCTCCCCGCTGGGGTACGGATATCTGGACCTTGCGTTCAGCTTTTTCTGAAAGCGCCTGAGCCAGCAGGTCTACCTCTTCAACCTCGTTGGAAAGCAGCACCATGCGCGGTACCGGTTTGTCGTCATAAAATTGAGCAACAAAGGCGCATAGCACTTCTGCCGCTTCGATGCTATTATCGTGCCGGGGAAAATAGGCACGGTTGCCCCAGTTTTGGCCGGTGCGGAAGAAGAACACCTGAATGCAAGTCTGCCCGCCTGCTTGATGGACGGCGAACACGTCTGCGTCCTCAATGCCCTGCGGGTTGATGCCCTGAGTGCCCGATACGTGCGCCAGTGCCGACAATCTATCGCGATAGATGGCGGCCCTCTCGAAATCCATGTCCTCCGCCGCTTCATGCATGCTTTTGGAAAGTGCGTCCGTGATTTTGCGGCTGCGCCCTGACAAGAAATCCTTCGAATGGCTCACCAGCTGGGCATAGTCGTCCTGATTGATTTCACCCGTGCATGGTCCGGCACATCGCTTGATCTGATACAAAAGGCACGGCCGGGTCCGGCTCTCATAAACAGAATCCGTGCAGGTGCGTATCATGAAGGCCCGCTGCATTGCATTGACCGTTCGGGTCACAGCACCTGCCGAGGCGAACGGTCCAAAATAGCTCCCCTTTTGATTGCGCGCGCCACGGTGTTTGAAAAGTCCGGGCGAGGCGTGACCGTCATTAAGAAACAGGTAGGGAAACGATTTGTCGTCCCGCATCAACACGTTGAAGCGTGGTCGCAGCCGCTTGATGAGGTTTGCTTCCAGCAGCAAGGCTTCCGTTTCGGTGCGGGTGGTTACGAACTCCATCGTGGCGGTGGCTGCGATCATTCTGGCGGTCCGGTTGCCGCCATGGCCTTTACCGGTGGCGTAATTGAGCACGCGCTTCTTCAACGATTTGGCTTTGCCCACATACATCACGTCACCGTCGCTATCGATCATCCGATAAACGCCGGGAGAATTGGGAAGACGGCTCACAAAGTCCTTGATGACCTCTGGCCCTTTGCGGCCGGGCACAGGTGGGGTGCCTTCCTGCCAGATTATATCTTTCATGCGTGGTTTGGCGGTGGGCGCGCTGCTGGCGAATCCTTCTTGGTTGGGTGAGCTGCCACCGTCGGTGGGGGAATCATCATCTTCGTTCATGCTAGAGAGTTGGCCGCCAGAACCGCGATCTTCAAGTGTGCACATGGTCAGAGCTTCATCCACTCCCACTTCTATTGCCATGTCTGCTGCCATTTCCGCGTCATTGGGCAATCTGGGTTGCAAGCCTCGACCAACCCTTTTGGGGCGTTGCTTGCGCCGTGGTTTTGCCGCACGTTTTTTGAAGTAGGTGGTGGGAGGCGTGGATGCAGACATGGCTGGGTTTGCGCCTATTCTCTGCCGCTGGTCACATCCGGTGTTTCCCAAGCCAGGTGCTGCCCGCCATCCAGCGCCACCATCTGCCCGGTGACTGATTTCGCGCCCCATAGGTAACGTACAGTCGCGCCAAATTCGGTGAGGCCGGGTCCTGCGCCAAGGGGAAGGGCCTGAACCTGAGCGTCAAAGTCGGCTTGATCCTGCCTTGGATTGGGCAGTGTGGGCCCTGGCCCAATGGCATTCACCCGGAGCCCGCGCGGGGCAAAGGCCTGAGCCATGGTCTGAGTCGCGGTCCAGAGTGCAGACTTGGACAGTGTGTACGAGAAGAAACGTGGTGTGAGTGCCCAGACGCGTTGATCGACCATATTGATGATCAGTCTGTCGTCGCCAACTTCATGCCTGGCAGCCAGCGCCTCCCCAAGCAGAGCAGGCGCGCGCAGGTGCACGGCGAAGTGTTCGTCCCACAGCTCGAGATCAAGGGCGTCGGCCTCGTCGGGCTCGAACACGGACGCGTTGTTGATGACCAATTCGATCCCGCCCAGCGCATCCCAAGCTTCGCCAAACAGTGCGCGCACTTCGCTTACTTGCGAGAGATTTGCTTGAAGTGCGAAATGTGGACCATCGGAAATGGGCAGCTCAGAGACCAGCTGATCCATTTCCTGCTCGGAAGAATAGTGGTGGAGAGCCAGTTGCCACCCGTTTGCGGCGAGATCGCGGGCAATGGCTGCACCTATGCGCCGGGATGCCCCGGTGATCAGCGCCCTCATGCCACCTGCTCCTCTAAAAAGCTCAACTGAAACTCAATTTGCGGCCAGCTTGGATCAGCAGCCGACCACAGCAACTCGACCATGGCTCAACCCGGCTTCAACCAATGTAAAGCGTTGCGGCTAGGTAGGCTATATAAGCGCCAACCATCATGATGCCACTGGCGCGGCCCAATCGCATCTTGGCCAGATACATAGCGCACAGCAGCACCGCTACAGCCAGCATCACCCATATGTCGAAGCGCAACAGATGCGGGTCGACCGGAATGGGAACCACCATAGCGGTGACGCCCAGAATGGCTGCAATGTTGAAGATGTTCGAGCCGACGACATTGCCCAGCGCCAACGCGCCGCGTCCCTTCAAGGCGGAGGTCAATGCGGCGGCCATCTCCGGGAGTGACGTGCCGATTGCCACAATGGTGACGCCGATGACCGCGTCCGTGACGCCCCAATCCCGTGCGATTTCCACCGCAGAACCAACGATCAGATGTGCACCAAGCTGCAGCCCAATCAGTCCAAATACGATCAGCGCTATGATGGCTCTGAGCGTTGTGGGTAGATCGCCCACCTCTTCGATCTCTCCCTCAACGTCAGTGGTTTCGCCACGGGCTTGGGCCGCCACCGTCTGGCGATATTGCACCCACAAAAATCCGATCAACGCTATCAGCAGGACGCCGCCCCACAATCTACCGATTTCGCCCGTGAGCATTGAGATCAGCAAAAGCAGTGAAAGCACCATCATGATGATAAGATTGCGCCCCAACCCTTCTGGCGGTGCTGAGGAAACAATAACCAAGGCCGGCAACCCAAGCACGGCCAGAACATTGGCTACATTTGAGCCAACAACATTGCCCACGGCCAGACCCGGTGCGCCCGTCAAAGCGGCGTCCAGGGAAACAAACAATTCCGGTGCGGAGGTGCCAAAGGCGATCACTGTGAGCCCAATGATCACATGTGGTATTTTGAGACGCTCTGCCATGCCTACAGCGCCACGAACCATCATATCACCGCCAAAAACCAAGGCGGCGAAGCCGACGACAAGAAGAAGATATGCCATGAAAAACCAATCAACCCGGGAGAGCTTAGCCAATAGTCTCCGGCAACGCCTTTTGCAAACCTGCTGCTAGTTAGGCGGTGGAAGTTCCAAGTTGGACTGCTGACATCCGCGTGCGTCCACTTCGCGACAGGAACGCGGTTCCAGATCTTTGGTCAGGCAGATCCGCACCTCTTTGACCCTGCGACGGTCGCAACGCACCGCCATCTTACTTGGGTTGAGATCGGAATTTGCG
>JBCBZX010000065.1:0-11832 GCA_039815105.1 Pseudomonadota bacterium | reverse complement strand
GGTGGCAGCCAATAGTTATTTCTTTCTCTCTGATACCAAATAAGCTGAGCTCACATAGACAGGCTAGAAGTTGTTAATCGGTTACCATAATAGGAATGATAAAAATAGGGCGGTGTGCAGCAGGCCGATGTAAGGCACCATCGGGTAAGGCGTGGCACCGGCTGCTGCTGATGCGGCAACGCCCGCAGCTGCAGGTGTGGGCTGGTAGCCTTCAAGCAGCCACACGGCTTCGTCAGAGGCTGTTTCCAGCACAGCGGGGTTCACACCGTGCACCATGGCCTTGAACGAGGCTTCGGCGTCTTCGTCAGAAATGTTTGCGGCGATTGTGAAACCATCCCACCAAAGGGTAGTCGCGACCGAACCTTCCGCACCGCTGGGTGCTGCAGCCAGCACCGTATTGCCGGTGACCTCTTCGGTGGAACCTTCCTCGTCGAGGATGTTCTTGCCACGTGAGCCCCACATAAAGCCGATGGCGGCATCGCCTGCTTCCCAAACGGCCTGTGTGGCGTTGGAGTCGTAGGTCAGGAAGTCGGGGTTCGACAGGTCGGCCAGTGCCTTCATGGCTTCAAGCGCCTGTACACCGGTTTCGTTGTTAATGGCCGGAGCGGCGCTGCCTGGCTCAAAGAAAGAACCGCCAAAACCAAGATACATATTGTTGAATTCCTGGCCGAGGTTCCAGCCGGTCTTGGTGTTGGTGATGAACGGATTGTCCATGATGCCGGCTTCCTTGATGGCAGCGGCGGCGTCGATCACACCCTGGACTGTGGTCGGTGGCTCAATACCGGCCTGATCGAGCACATCTTTGCGGTAGAACAGGTGCTGGGCGTTTGCCATAAAGGCCACGGCAACGATGTCGTCACCCACGCGGATCAGCTGGTTGGGGCTGAGGCTCTGACCGTGTTTTTCAACCAAATCGTTCAGCGGGCGCACCAGGCCATTGTTCAACAGCGGCACGAGGGACGAGTTGGCAACGATGGCCACAGTGTATTCGGCTGGGTTGGCGGTAAGCGCTGCGACCTGAATGTCGCGGTGCTCGGTGGTGAGGTTGGATTCCACTTCGCCGGAGGTTGAGCATTCCTTGGCGCGGGACACGACGGCCTGGATGGCGCCGAACTCATTGCCCAGAATATTGACGTTACCAGATTCCAGATCGCACGCATGGCCAGCGGCAGATGCGACGCCGGACATGGCGAGCAATGCGCAGCCTGCGACGGTCGCTTTGAGTGTGAATTTCATGTGTAGTCTCCCTGTTCACGAAAAGCCAACCGCAGGGGCGCGTTTGGCTGATCAGATAAATATTGGTGTTGGCCACCAGATGCCGCGGCCTGTCAGCGCTGCAACTGGACCCGCTGCCGATAACGTAGCGTTGGTTTTGCGATCATGTAAACGGCTTTTTCGTGCGACAGCGTGGCCACGTCGTGGTTGGAGTATTTGTTGTCGCGAAACTTACGTCCAAACTTACCATTGGGGGGCTGGCCCTACGCCGCGCGTTGGTTAAGTCTGCTGCTGACGCGTAATGAACGTTCAACCCCGTCAATGGGAGAGTGATGCAATGCAATGTGTTTTTGTGCAGATCCGCTGCAAACCGGGCCAGACCTATGCCATAGCCGATGAAATATATGAGCGGGAGCTGCATTCGGAATTGTACTCCACGAGTGGAGATTTCGACTTGCTGGTGAAGCTTTACATTCCAAAGGAAGACGATATTGGCAAGTTCATCAATGAGCGCCTGTTGAACATTGAAGGTATCGTTCAGAGCCATACCATTCTCACATTCAAAGCGTTCTAGCGCCAACGGCCTGTCGTTCCGGCCACACATTCCCGATCAGCAATGCGATAGCGCCATTTCGTTTTTTCACTTGGCAGATAGCGGGTCACGCTCCACTGTGGGGGTCTGACGTTGCCATTGGTGCGAATTGAATACGGAGTTTTAGATGTCCCGCCTCAGCGCATTCAATTTCAAAAACTGGATTGATGAGCATCGGCATCTGCTTAAGCCGCCAGTTGGCAACCGCCAGGTCTGGGAGGATGCGGATCTGATGGTCACCGTCGTCGGTGGGCCGAACAAGCGCACCGATTATCATGACGACCCGGTGGAAGAGTTTTTCTACCAGCTCGAAGGCTCAATGCTGCTCAAAATATTCGACGGCAATGAGTTCTACGATGTGCCGATACATGAGGGAGAGATATTCCTTCTGCCGCCCCATGTGCGCCATTCCCCTCAGCGTCCACAGGAGGGGTCCGTGGGGTTGGTCGTGGAGCCCAAACGACAGACCGGTGAGCTTGATGGCATTGAATGGTATTGCTTTGAGTGCGGCACGCTGGTGCACCGCGCCGAGCTGCAATTGACTTCCATTGTCGATGATTTGCCGCCCATCTACCAAAAGTTCTACGCCTCGGAGACAGACCGCTGTTGCCCGAATTGCGGTGCGATGCATCCAGGGAAAGAGCCACCCCATGGTTGGGTTGCGCTGTGACTTTATTTCGGTCCGCCGTCTTAAGGATAGACCGTGCGGCCCACGCCAAACACTCAAACAAAGATCAAAATCAGGGAGAGTATTTTGAACATGTTCGCAAAGAGATTTAGCACTTTGGTTGGCGGCGCGGCGTTTGCAGCCAGCACGCTTTTCGCGGTCACCACAGCACAGGCAGCAGAGTTCCGTCTGGGGCTCATCACACCGCCACCCCATGTGTGGACGAAGGCGGCCGAAGCATTTGGCGCAGAGCTTTCCGAACGCAGCGGCGGCGAGCATTCTGTCACCGTGTTTCCGGCTCGCCAGTTGGGCAATGAGGCTGAAATGCTTCAACAGCTGCAAACGGGTGCGTTGGATATGGCGTTTTTGACGGTGGCTGAAGTGTCCAACCGTGCGCCTGACTTCGGTGCGTTTTACGCGCCCTTCCTTGCCTCTGACATCGGCCATGCCGCTCGTATTCTGCGGACGGACACTGCCAAAGGTCTGCTTGAGCAATTGCCGCAAAAGGCAGGTGTCGTCGGTCTTGGATATGGCATGGCTGGCCTGCGCCAAATTGTGGCCCGTGGCGACGTCGACAGTGCGGAAGACCTCAAGGGACAAAAGCTCCGCATCACGCCGTTTGAACCGATTTTGGATTTCTACAACGCCCTGGGTGCGGCTCCAACTCCAATGCCGTTGCCCGCAGTTTACGATGCGCTCGCCAATGGCCAGGTCGATGCCATCGACATGGATGCCGAGCTGATCTGGGTTCTCAAATATTATGAGAACGCCGACACGGTGCTTGAATCAAACCATATGATGTTCCCCATGGTCGGCCTGGTGTCCGCCCGCGTCTGGCGGGACATGTCCGATGAGGACAAGGCTCTGGTGTCCGAGCTCATGGCAAAACATGTCGACAGCTGCATCGACACTTATGTCGCCAAAGACCCGGAGTGGCTGACGCAAATTGCCGGTACAGGCAAAACCTACAAGAAGGTGGATGCCAGCTTCTTCGGCGGTGCGGTGGATGAGTGGAACACCATCTGGTCCGAAAAATCTGGTGCGCTGGATGATCTGCGTGCCGCTGCCGACGCGACGCGCTAACAGCAACTGAAATGCGATGGGCGGGGTGGGCGTAACGTCTGCCCCGTTTGCCTGCTTGGTTTGCTTGCCCGGTTAGCTTGAGGGTCTGTGTGTGCTGATCAGATTATCTGAACGTTGGGCGACGTTTGAATTGCTCGCAGCCGCGCTTCTCGCGCTGGCTGTGACATGTCTTATCTTGCTCAATGTCGTTACACGTTCGTTGGGCGCCGCGCTGTTCTGGGTCGATGAACTGGCCATCTACGCCATGGTGTGGATGACTTTCCTGGGTGCGTCGGCAGCCGTTCACTACGGCCACTCCATTTCCATTACTGTTGCAACGGATGCCCTGCCGCCCAAACTTGCCGCCGCTGCCGCGCGCATTGTGGATTTGGTGGTTTTTGCCTTTGCGCTCCTTATGCTCTGGTTTTGCTGGATGTGGTTTCTGCCCTTTGAGATCATCCGGTTCGGGTTTGACGCCCAAGCCTTCCAGGGAGAGACCTTCAATTTCATCTATGCGGAGCCCACCACCACATTGGGCATTCCAAAATGGTGGGTCTGGATGGTGATGTGGTTGTTTGCGCTGGGTACAACATTGCATGCGACCGCCAATTTGGTCAGGCCAAACCGACCCCGCCAGGCGGCTGCGTAAAGGTGTGGGTATGACGCCGCTCATCTTTGCCATTCAACTTTTGCTGGCCGTGCCGGTGGCCATCGTTCTGGCGCTTACGGCCATCTGGTACATCTTCGAAAGCGGCAACACTGTTCTGTTCGAAAGCTTCGCGCAGAAAATGTTCTCGGGTATCGAGAATTACGGGCTTCTGGCCATTCCTCTGTTCATGCTCACCGGCGAGTTGATGAATGAGGGGGGCATGACCAAGCGCCTCATCGCTGCGGCTCGTGTTTTTGTTGGCGGGTTTCGTGGGGGGCTCGCCTATATAAACTTGCTGGCCAACATGTTCATGGCCGCAATCATTGGCTCGGCTACCGCGCAGATTGCGGTTATGGCCCGGGCCATGGTGCCCACCATGCGCCGCGAAGGTTATGATCAGGGTTTTGCGGCGGCCACCACCGCCGCTGGCGGGCTTCTGGCACCTGTTATACCACCATCCATGATGTTTGTTATCTATGGGGTGCTGGCGCAAATTCCCATTGGTGACATGTTCATCGCGGGCATCTTGCCAGGGCTCATGCTGTCGGCCATGTTTGCCGGTGTGATTGCGCTTATCGGTTTGAAGCGACAGTTCCCCAAGGGTGAATGGATGGCACAACGGGAAGCCGGGCGCGCCCTGCTACAATGCCTGCCTGCGGCGCTTATTCCTCTGGCCATTGTTGGGGGCATTGTTGCCGGCATTGCCACCCCTACCGAAAGCGCAGCCGTGGCCTCCCTCATCGCGTTTCTTGTGGGCTGGCTGGTCTATCGCGAATTGCCCGTGGGCCAGCTGCTGACAATGTTCAGGCGCACAGCGATCAATGCCTCGCTTATCATATTCATGATTGCGGCGGCCAATGTGTTTGGCTGGGTGATCATCTATGAGGCGCTTCCGCAGAAACTGGCGGCTCTGATGGAAACCATGACGGATAACCCGTTTGTGTTTCTGTTGATGGTCAATGTGGTGCTGTTGTTCATCGGTATGATCATTGATGGCATCGCCGCGATCATCCTCGTCACCCCCATCCTATTGCCGATTGCGGTCAGTTCGTTCGGCATCGACCCCTACCAGTTCGGTGTCGTGATTTGCCTCAATCTTGTGCTGGGCCTTCTTACACCACCGGTCGGCGTGGGGCTCTACATCACTTCGGCGGTGAGCGACACCACCCCCGGCCATATCCTGCGCGCCCTGTGGCCTTTTCTGATTGCCGTGGCGGTGGCCCTGGTTTTACTTAGCTACTTCCCGATCCTGACGACGGCATTTCTCTAGTTTGCTGGATCTGGGCCCCGATCCCCTCCAGGGCGTTTTTCATTGCGGTGGCTGCCGGTGACAAACCGCCTTTTTTTCGAACGGTAATGCCCACCGGCCCTTGTCCGAATGGCAGGTCGAAGGGCAGCACATTGAGCAATCCAGTCTGAACTTCCGGTCTTGGAACAGAGGCCGGCAGCACGCCAATCAGCTCGTTTGAAGTCAACAATGCCCGATTGGTGAGGTAGGATACGGATTCAATCACGCGCGGTGGGCTGTATTGGTCCATTTCGATAAAGAACTGATCTATCAGCAGTCTCAGGCTGGTTTCCAACGGTGGGAGTATCCAGCCAAACGGTCGAATGTCATCAAAACTAACCTTGGATTTATTGGCGAGGGGATGCCCGCCACCGACCACCAATTGAACATGCTCTTCATAAAGAGGAATCTGTTCCACTTCCTGGCGGTGCCTGTGGGTCGGCAATCGACCCACCACCATGTCAATTTCTCCACTGCGCAGAGCGGGCATCAAAACATCATTGGTGCCGTCCAGAATTTTGATGGCCACATTGGGTCGCTGGGCAAGGACGGTTTCCAAGGCCCGTGGCAGAACTTCCGTAGAAGCTGCAAGCAATGTTCCCACGACAATGCGGCCGCTCGCCCCCTCGGTCAGATCGTCCATTTCCTGCGCCGCATTGGAGATCTGTGCGAAAATCAGCCGGCCGTGGCGGATGAGTGCATTCCCGTGATCTGTGGGCACAACTCCGCGGTTGGTCCTGCTGAACAGCGGTACTTCAAAATCGACTTCCAGATCCTGGATCATTTTGCTGGCCGCAGGTTGGGACATATTCAGGTTGCGAGCTGCGGATTGAATATTACCTACCTCACTAACCTCGATCAGCAGCCGCAATTGCCTCAGCTTCAAGCGGTTTAGCGCGCGGTCAAGAATCCGGGTTTGGCGGCTCGTCATGGGTGTCAGGCTCTTAATGGTTGCATGTGTCGACGGCGGGACAGTAACGCCATCTGACACCGCTATACCAGACTGGGTTCGATATAAATTGGATCGATATCAAATTCTGCGTAAATGCCTATGTATTTCATGCCAGCCATGGTTCAACCGAACTTTCAGTCAGGCGCCGCAAAACGAGATTCTGAATGTCCGACGCCGTGTCCGCCTCCGACATCGATAATTCGCTCAAATATGGGACCCAGTCCAAAAATGCCGATGAGGTGAAGGACCGTCGCTCCGATCTGCTTGTGCGCGGTGCGGCCCTGTTCACTGCCGATCAAACACCGGCGGACGCGTTGCACATTGCCTTTGTGCGCAGCCCTGTGGCCAGTGGTCTGCTCAACGGTGTGAATACCATCGCCGCGCAGTCGATGCCTGGTGTCCGCTGCGTGCTGACCGCCGACGAACTGTACGGCGGTGATGGGGGCAAAATCGGCCATCTACCCGTCAATGAGATCATTCCCTTCACAGCGCAGCCTGCACCATGGGCCATCCTTGCCTCCGGCACGCTGGATGCAGTTGGACAAGCGGTCGCCGCCGTTGTGGCCGATACGCCACTGCAGGCTCAGGATGCGGCTGAAATAATCGAACTGGACTTCGATGTGTGCGAACGCGGCTCACAGGCTGTTGCAGCCCAAACCTGGCAATCGGGAGACACAGCCGCCCATTTTGCCAAGGCGGCACACATTGTCAGTTGTGAAGTTCAGCATGCCCGGCTTGCCCCGTCGCCGATGGAAACACGGGCAATCACGGTTAGGTATAATGATGGCGGCACGCTGACCATCTGGCACGCTACACAAACGCCCCACCGGACCCGCAGCCACTTGGCTCGCATGCTGGAGATTGACCCTGCCTCGTTGCATGTGGTTGCACAGAATGTGGGTGGCGCATTTGGCATGAAAGCCTCTCTCTATCCCGAAGAGGTTCTGGTTGTTTGGGCGGCGCTCAAACTTCGGCGCAGCATGTGTTGGTCCGCAAGTCGAACCGAGGATTTTCTAAGCGCCACCCACGGTAGGGGTTTAAGATCCAAGGCAAGGCTGGCGGTTGATACGGATGGCGGATTTCTTGCTCTGGAGGCGCAGATTGAAGCTCCAGTGGGCCGCTGGCTGCCCAATAGCGGCCTCATCCCGGCGTGGAACGGTGGGCGGATACTACCGGGTCCCTATGAGATCGAAGCCGTGAATATCCAAACCCAAGCCATTGCCTACAATCTTGCACCGGTGGGCATTTACCGCGGTGCTGGCCGGCCTGAAGCCAATTTTCTGATGGAAGGCCTTGTCCAAAAGGCGGCGGCCGCCACCGGCCTGTCGGGATTGGAAGTTCGGGCTCGCAACTTGGTGCCCGCAGCGTCCATGCCCAAGTCAACGCCGACCGGCAACCTGCTGGATTCCGGCGACTATCAAGAACTTCTGAGGCGTCTGGAACATGATGGGTGCTACAGCGAACGGCTGGCTAAGCGAGATGCGGCCCGTGCCCGTGGGGTGTTGCGTGGCGTGGGTGCGTCCATTTATCTAGAGCCCTCCGGAGACGGTTGGGAAACCGCGCAGGTGACCCTGAATTGTGATGGCACGGCTCATGTTGCCAGCGGCAGTTCTGGCCAAGGCCAGGCACGCGAGACGGCTTACGCCCAGATTGCAGCTTCAGCGCTGGGCCTGCCATTGCACGCGGTCAATGTTGTGTGCGGCGATACCGAGACGGCCCCTGCGGGCATTGGCGCATTGGCCAGCCGTGGCACTGCCATCGGTGGAAGTGCAGTTTTGGCGGCCTGCACTGAGGCTATAAAGCGTCGTAATGGTGGCGAAGCTCTGCCCCTCACTGTGGACATGCGATATGACAATAAGGGGCAAGCCTGGGGCTGCGGTGCCTATCTTGTCGATGTGCAGGTGGACGCGGAAACCGGTGAAATTGAAATATTGGACGCGTTCAATTTGGATGATGCCGGACGGATCGTGAACCCGGCCTTCGCCCTCGGCCAGATCCAGGGCGGTTTTGCCCAAGGCCTGGGAGAAGCCCTGTTGGAGCGCATTGTCTATGATGAAAACGGACAATTGCTGACGGGATCCTTCATGGATTATGCGATGCCGCGAGCCGACAATATTCCGCCACTGACCGTTCAAAAGATGGAAACCCCAAGCCCGATGAACGCTCTGGGTGCCAAAGGCATTGGGGAAGCGGGCACCATCGGTGCGCCGCCGGCCATATACAGCGCCGTGCTGGATGCGCTGGCCCCGCTGGGGGTGCGGGATCTTCAAATGCCCATGACGCCAGCCCGTGTCTGGCAGGCCATTCAGGACGCTAAGAAGGATGCCAATAATGAAATATAGTCGCTTGGATGCAAAGGATTACGCCCGGGAGAACATGAAGGGAATTTGGGCAGCGGCGCTCAATCCGTTCAAACCCGATGGCGCATTTGATGAAGTGGGTTTGCGGTCAAATATTCGTCACTGGGTGGATGATTTGGCGATCTCCGGCCTATTCATCGCAGGCAAACAAGGTGAATTTTTTTCCATGTCGCTGGACGAGCGGAAGCGCAATTTCGAAATTGCGGTGGATGAATGTGCCAAGGGTGATGGCGGCGGAGCTGGCACCATCATGTCCGCGTCGGACCAGAATTTCGACACTGTGTTGGAGCTCGCACGCCATGCGCAGAATTGCGGTGCGGACTACATCGTGGTCCATGCTCCGATTTTGCATTTCAACACCGACCCCGATGAGACGGTGTTTCAGTATTACAAGGCGCTGTGCGACCGGTTGGATATCGGCATTGCCATGTGGAGCCACCCCGATAGTGGTTATCTGATGAGCCCGGAATTGTGCGCTCGCATTGCTGAGCTGCCGAACATCGTCGCGATCAAATATTCCGTACCGCGAGAATTGTACGTGCGTCTGTCGCACATGGTGGGGGATAAAATCCACGTTTCCACCGCGTCGGAAGCGGCCTGGCTGGACAATGTGGAAGAGCTGGGTTGGCAGCTCTATCTGTGTTCGTCACCGCCTTATCTGCTGCAGTCGAAAGCGGATCAGCGCATGAATGAATACACACGGTTGGCCTTTGCTGGAGACTTTGTCGGTGCCCGCAAAGTGCGCGACAGCCTGAACCCTGTGCGGCAAGCCTTTTCCTCCAGTAAACCCGGCGGCAAGCCCCATGCGCACAGTAAATATTGGCAGGAGCTACTCGGACAGGCGGGCGGCGCGGTCCGTGCGCCGGTGCTTGAATTGAACAACGCCGAGAAAGACCATATCCGAGAGTGCTTTGAGGCTAGCGGTTTGACTGTTTGACTTTGAGGCAAGCGCACATTGGTGCCCATCTATTGCTCGGCCGGGGTTGCATGTTTTTCATGCGCACTTAGGCTAACCCAATGTCAGAGTTGCCGAAGTTTTTCGACGAGTTGTTTCAGGGCGGAGATTTCCCCCGTGAACCTTACCGGCAATTTCATGAGTGGTTTGCCGGTGACGATATTCGCCGCCTGAAACGGAAGTCAGCGGACGCAGAAAACTTCTTTCGCCGCACTGGCATCACCTTCAACGTATATGGCCAGCAGGAAGCCGACGAACGGCTCATCCCGTTCGATATCGTTCCCCGCATCATTTCTGCGCGGGAATGGGGGAAGCTGTCTCGGGGCATTGAGCAGCGTGTTACAGCTATCAACGCATTTCTGCACGATGTTTATCACCGGCAGGAAATCCTTCGGGCCGGAATTATCCCACGGGACCTGATCGCCCGCAACGAAGCCTTCTTGCCGCAGATGTTGGGGGTCACACCACCTGGTGGGGTCTATACCCACATTGTCGGCACAGACCTGGTGCGCACCGGCCCAGATGAATTCTACGTTCTGGAAGACAATGCTCGCACGCCCTCTGGTGTCAGCTACATGCTGGAAAACCGGGAGACCATGCTGCACATGTTCCCCGAACTGTTCTCAAACAATCGCGTGCGCCCGGTGAGCGATTATCCCGCCAGCCTGCGGCGGTCTCTTGAAGCCAGTGCGCCGGAATGTGCTGCCGCCAAGCCGGTTGTGGCCGTGCTAACGCCAGGCATCCACAATTCAGCCTATTTCGAGCATTCCTTTCTCGCTGATCAGATGGGCGCAGAGCTGGTGGAAGGCCATGATTTGCGGGTGGTTGACGGCCGCATCGCCATGCGCACCACCCAAGGTTACACGCCCATTGATGTGATCTACCGGCGGGTGGATGATGACTATCTCGATCCGCTTAATTTTGACCCGTCATCGCTTCTGGGCGTGCCAGGGATCATGGATGTGTATCGCGCCGGTGCCATCACCATCGCCAACGCGCCAGGTACCGGCATTGCCGACGACAAGGCGATCTATAGCTACATGCCTGATATCGTGTCCTTCTACACAGGCGAACGGCCGATTTTGCAAAACGTTCAGACATTCCGGTGTGGTGAGGCTGACCAGCTGGCTTATGTGCTCGACAATCTCCAAGACCTGGTGGTGAAGGAAGTGCATGGCTCCGGCGGCTACGGCATGCTGGTGGGTCCGGCCGCGTCAAAGCGTGAAATCTCCAAGTTCCGCGAAAAGCTGAAGGCGCGCCCTGGCAATTATATTGCCCAGCCGACCCTGGCGCTTTCCACTGTCCCGATCCTCACCCAAGCGGGCCTGTCTCCGCGGCACGTGGATTTGAGACCTTTCTGTCTCGTATCTCCCAACCGCATAGACATCACGCCTGGGGGGTTGACGCGGGTGGCGCTCAAAAGAGGGTCGCTGGTGGTGAACTCGAGCCAGGGTGGCGGTACAAAAGACACTTGGGTGTTGGAGGACTAGAGGTATGCTGGGCAAAACCGCTGGCGGCATCTTCTGGATGTTCCGCTACCTTGAAAGGTCCGAGAACACAGCGCGCCTTGTGGAGGCCGGCTTTCGAATTGCGCTCACCCGGCCTGATCAGGCGGAGGATGAGTGGACGTCGGTGCTGAAGACAAGCTGTGTTGATGTTGGGTTTCACGAGCGCCATGACGAGGTGACCGGCGCCAATGTGGTGGACTACCTGCTGCGCGATAAAGCCAACCCATCATCCGTCATGAGCATGACCAAAGGCGCCAGGGACAATGCCCGTCTGGTGCGGACAGCTATCACCCGTGAGGTTTGGGAGGCGGTGAACGAGTGTTGGATGCGGCTGACAGAAGCATTGACGCGCCCGGTGCGCGATCGCGATCTGCCGGAAGTTCTGGGTCTGATCCGCCAGCAAAGCGCGCTGGTGCGTGGCGCACTCCACGGCACAATGTTGCGCAATGATGTGTATGATTTCGCCCGTATTGGCACATTTCTGGAGCGGGCGGACAATACGGCGCGCATTCTGGACGTGAAGTACTACATCTTGCTGCCAACCGTTCGGCATGTGGGGTCAAATCTCGACAATACGCAATGGG
>JBCBZX010000319.1:0-3541 GCA_039815105.1 Pseudomonadota bacterium | reverse complement strand
GCACTCATCGGCGTGCTGAACGGCATCGGTGTGGCGATCCTGCGCATCCCCTCCATGGTCTGGACATTGGCCGTCAACTCAATGCTGCTGGGCGTCGCTGTTCTCAACACAGGCGGGTTCAACCCCAAGGGAGAATCGAGCCAGCTGATGGTCACAATGGCCTCAGGCGACCTGTTGGGGCTGCCTGTCAGTTTCCTCATTTGGATCACGATATCCCTGGCGCTGACCTACTTTCTGATCCGCACCCCGTTCGGCCGCTATCTGCGCTCGATTGGCTTCAATGAAAAGGCAACGTTCCTGTCTGGCGTGTCGACCCCGTCGGTTGTCTTCGCCGCGTTCAGCATCGCGGGCATGTGCTCGGCTCTGGGCGGTGTGATGCTCGCCGGTTACGCCAACCAAGCCTATCAAAGCATGGGCGACCCTTTCCTGCTGCCCACCATTGCTGCGGTTGTCATCGGTGGCACGTCGATCCTCGGTGGGCGCGGCGGGCTTTTTGGCACCATAGGCGGTGCGCTCTTCATCACATTGCTCACGTCGATCCTGTCGGTGATGCAAATTGGCGATGCCTGGCGCAACATCATCTTTGGCGTGATCATCCTTGTCATGCTGCTCTTCCAGACATTGCGGAAAGGAGCCGCCCAATGACTTTGCCAGGATTGGTGACAGTTGATCCAAGGTTTGACGACTTCATAGACACGTCGCGCCCACCAGTGCTCATTGCCGAAGGCTTCACCTGGACGGAAGGCCCGGTCTGGCTCGACGGGCAGCTCTTTTTCAATGATATCCCGAACAAGAAAATGCTGCGCTGGAACGAAGAGACCGGTCTGAACTTGGCATTGGAGAACAGCGAATTTGCCAATGGCAACACGCTCGATTTGAACGGACGTATGGTGTCTTGCGAACATGGCGGACGCCGCGTTGTCAGGCGGGTTGATCCGATGGATGAAACCGCGGTTGAGGTCGTTGCAGACACGTTCGAAGGCAAGCGCCTCAATTCTCCCAATGATGTCGTTGTACGCTCCGATGGCTCGGTCTGGTTCACCGACCCGCCCTACGGGATCAATTCCGATATCGAAGGCTACCCGGCCGAAAGTGAGATCGGCGGTCACTACGTTTTCTGTGCCTTGCCCGATGGAACGCTGCATGCCGTCGCCACGGATTTTGACAAACCGAACGGGCTGGCATTTTCGCCGGATGAAAGCCGCCTCTATGTGGCCGATTCAGGCGCGATCAAAGGCGCGAGTTTCCCCGGTATAGACTACGATCTCCCCCACCACATCCGCGTGTTCGATGTGGATGGAACAACACTTTTGAATGATCGTGTCTTTGCTGTCGTTGCGCCGGGTGTGCCTGACGGGTTTCGGGTCGATCACGAGGGATATGTCTGGACGTCGGCACTTGACGGCATTCACTGTCTTTCGCCAGACGGCATGCTGGTTGGTAAAATTCTCTTACCTCAGCAGACCTCGAACCTGTGTTTTGGAGGTCCCGAGGGCAAGACAGTCTTCATCACCTCCTCAGACAAGGTGTACCGCATCGAAAGCCATCGCCGGGACGCGTCCCACGTTTTGCGCGAGATCAGGAGAACCGTGTGATGACGTTTCAAGCTGCTGTATTTGGGCTGGGGTCCATGGGATTTGGGATGGCCAAGTCGTGTGTTGAGGCTGGTCTTTCGACCTACGGCTTTGATTTGGACTCTGCGAGTGTTTCGAGGTTTGAGGCTGCAGGGGGCATGTCGGGTGCTGTGGCGGATGTTGCGCCCACTCTGGATGCGGCCGTGGTCGTTGTTCTCAATGCGGTGCAGGTGGAAGACGTGCTTTTTGGCAGCCATGGCGTGGTGACCGGGCTGCCCAAGGGCGCGGTTGTCATGGCCTGCGCCACGGTGCCGCCTGATTTCGCCAGGGACATGGAAAAACGCTGTGCCGAGCACGGCATTCACTATCTTGATGCGCCAATATCCGGTGGCTCGGTCAAAGCGGGGCGCGGTCAGCTGGGCGTCATGGCCTCCGGTAGCCCGGACGCATTTGCTGCGGCCAAGCCCGTGCTGGATGCCACCGCAGAGAGGGTCTTTCATCTGGGCGATGCCGCCGGGTCCGGATCTGCCATGAAGGCGGTCAATCAGCTGTTGGCAGGCGTGCATATCGCCACCATGGCCGAGGCGCTGACCTTCGGCATGACCCAGGGCATCGACCCGCACACGTTTGTCAACGTGATCACCAAATGCGCGGGCAATTCGTGGATGCTGGAGAACCGCGCCCCACACGTGGTGGACGGCGATTACACACCCCACTCTCAGGTCAATATCTGGCCCAAGGATCTCGGCATCGTGCTGCAGGCCGCGGAGGCGACCGGGTTTGACGCCACCATCGCAAAGGCCGCTCACGCACGCTACATGCAGGCCGTGGATATGGGGCTTGGCCGTGAAGACGACGCTGCCATAACCAAGGTGTACGCGCACGAAGCCGGGCTCGCCCTCCCCAAGAGCAAATCATGAAACTGGGTTGCATCGGCGATGATTTCACCGGGTCGAGCGATCTGGCCAACACATTGGCCAAGCAGGGCATGCGCACAGTTCAGTACAGCGGCGTACCGACTGACGATGCTGCGGCTGACGTTGAGGCGGGGGTCATCGCCCTCAAATCCCGCTCGATCCCCCCGGCAAACGCCGTGGCGCAATCGCTGGCCGCGCTCAACTGGCTCAAGGATCAGGGGTGCACGCAGTTCTTCTTCAAATACTGCTCGACTTTCGACTCCACCCCAGAGGGCAACATTGGGCCCGTCGCTGATGCCTTGGCCGATGCGCTGGAGGCGGATTGCGTCCTATTCTGCCCGGCCTTTCCCGGTACCGGGCGCTCGGTTTATCAGGGGCATCTCTTTGTGGGGGACACGCTCTTGAGCGAGAGCGGCATGGAGCGACACCCGCTCACCCCAATGACCGATCCCGATCTGCGCCGCTGGCTTGGCCCGCAGACCAAATATACGATTGGACATGTCTGCGCGCAGGACGTGTTTCAAGGCGCTGAAACCATCGCGTCCGCCCTTGCTGCAGAGCAGGCCAAGGGCCACCGCCATATCGTCGTGGACGCCATCCGCGACGAAGATTTGATGGAGATAGGCCGTGCCGCAGCAGACCTCAAATTGATCACCGGCGGCTCTGGAGTGGCGATTGGCCTGCCCGCCAATTTTGGCAGCATCCCAGGCGAGCCTGCATGGCAAAAGCAGGCAGGCACCGCGCTGGCCCTTTCGGGGTCGTGTTCCAATGCCACGCGCGCGCAGGTTGCCCATCACGCCGCGCGCCATCCCGTGCGTGAAGTTTCTGCGACAGACATCATCGGCGGTCGCACAACACCCGCAGACACGCTCAAATGGGCCATGACGGCTGCGGGCGGCGTGCCGCTCGTTTTCACCTCCGCGGACCCTGCCACCGTCGCCGCCGTACAAGACCAGTTCGGTCGTGAGACCGCCGCCAGCGCCATTGAGCGCTTCTTTGCAGACCTCGCCCAGGCGGCCGTCGCGGCAGGCTTCACCCGCATCATCACAG
>JBCBZX010000267.1:0-4204 GCA_039815105.1 Pseudomonadota bacterium | reverse complement strand
GTCTCGGCAAATGCATGATCAGCAGATCGTTGAAACCAAAATCGACCGATTGCTGAACCAGCAGCAGACACTGGACCTACAGCAACAATTGATCGCCGAAGCAGCCGCGCGTGGCAGGCAGTTCGACATTCGCCCCCCAGCACCAAAAACAGTGCCGCTACCCCGCAGTCGCCCAAGCCGCATCGGTGGAGACGATATCACCACCGGATCGATCCAGACGCCACACAGGGACGCCCCCATCGTTGCGTTCGCCAATGCGTTCGGGACCCACGAACAAGTCGCGCAGTTTAACAAGACTCCTTTGGTTTCCAAGCAAGCGTTTGAACCGATTTTGGTGCCGCTGGAGCGCAATCTTGCAGCCATCCAAACAGAGCAGTTTGACCTGATTGGCGGCATGCTGGCACAAGTCCATGCCAAGCATGCGTCGCTGGCGAAAACTTTGAAAGGATTTGGCGTTTCGGTTCCCAGCTTGCAAGCGCCAGAAGAGGCAATGGGGGGGCCGTACATCCCTGTTGCCGATCCTGACGCGTTTTCGGCGTATGTGCAGCTGCTCCATGAGAGCTTCTCAATTTTGGCAACCACAAAGTCGCGGATACGCTTGGCACCCTTGGGCAACCCCGTCCCCGGCGCGCAGATTTCGTCCGGCTTTGGCCCGCGCCTCGATCCGTTTCGCCGCCGCATGGCGATGCATTCAGGCACTGATTTCAAAGCTCCCACTGGGACACCGGTGCGCGTAAGTGGTGCCGGAAAAGTGGTTTTCGCCGGGCGCAAGGGTGGCTATGGCCGGATGGTTGAAGTGAAACACCCCACAGGACACACCACACGATACGCCCATTTAAGCCGAATTTCCGTCAAACGCGGACAATCGTTGGACGCAGGGCAAGTGCTGGGCAAGGTCGGGTCCACAGGCCGCTCCACAGGCCCGCACCTGCACTATGAGGTGCGCACGTCAAAGGGCGCGGTCAATCCACAACGCTTTCTGCGTGCTGGCAGCAAGCTGGGGGCGTGAGGCACAGCTTTGCTACCATCACGCCTGCATTTGTGTCTCATTGACCGGATGATCTAACGCCATAAGTCTCTCCGCGAGGGAGACAATTATGAACCAGCATTCACCGACCCCATTCAGCAGCGTCGATCCAGATGGACTGATGGAATATTCCGTGGTCTTCACCGACCGGTCGCTCAATCATATGTCGATGCAGTTCAGGGAGGTGATGACCGACATCTCTTCCATGCTGCGCGGCGTTTACAATGCGAGTGCTTGCGTGCTTGTGCCCGGGGGCGGCACCTTTGGCATGGAAGCGGTGGCCCGTCAGTTCGCAACCGACAAAAAGGTCAAGGTGATACGCAATGGCTGGTTCAGCTATCGCTGGACGCAGATTTTTGAAGCCGGCGATGTGCCAGCGTCTGTCGATATCATGATGGCAGGGCAAACCATGCAGGGCGATCGCGTGCAGTTCGCGCCCGCGCCCATCGAAGACGTTGTCGCCGCGATCCATGCCGATAAGCCAGACGTGGTGTTCGCGCCCCATGTGGAGACGTCTGCCGGAGTGATTCTGCCGGACGGCTACATCGAACAAGTGGCACAAGCGGTACACGCCGTGGGAGGGCTGTTTGTGCTCGATTGCGTGGCGTCAGGTTGCATTTGGGTGGACATGGCCGCGCTTGGCGTGGATGTGCTTATCTCCGCCCCTCAAAAGGGCTGGAGCGCCACACCGTGCGCCGGAGTCGTGATGCTTGGTGAAAGGGCCGTAGCAGCGCTGGACGAAACACAAAGCACCTCCTTCGCCATTGATCTGAAAAAGTGGCACCAGATCATGCAGGCCTATGAGAATGGCGGCCATGCCTACCACGCCACAATGCCGACCGATGGCCTGAGGCAGTTTCGCGATACCATGGTGGAAACGCGGGACTTTGGTTTCGACAAGGCGAAAGCTGCTCAATTGGAGCTGGGCCGCCGGGTGCGTGATACATTGGGTGCTGCCGGCTTCAAAGGTGTAGCAGCCGAAGGGTTCCGCGCGCCGGGCGTGGTGGTCTGCCACACGGACGATCCCAATATTCACAATGGGTCTAAATTTGCTGCCCAGGGCATGCAGATTGCCGCCGGCGTGCCACTGCAAGTGGGTGAGCCCGATGATTGGCAGACCTTCCGCATTGGCCTGTTTGGCTTGGACAAGCTGAAAGACGTGGACGCAGCCGTGGACCGGCTGGAAACGGTTGTGAAGCAAGTGGCGCTTCAAAACGCTCGGTAGTTCACTGGCACGCCAGCCAAATCCGTCATCCCGATGACAAGCACCGGGGTGACGGATGAAAGCCAAAAGCAAGACTGGTCGAACTTAATCCGCGTCGTCCACCACCTCATCACCACCAAACACGCGGTGGGCCAGAGCCGCCTCCATAAAGGGGTTCAACGCGCCGTCCAGCACGTCGTCGGGCGCGGTGCTTTGCACCCCGGTGCGCAGGTCTTTGACCATTTGATAGGGCTGCAAAACGTAAGAACGGATTTGATGCCCCCAGCCAATGTCCGTCTTGTCGGCAGCATCGGCGTTGGCGGCCTCCTCTCGCTTTTTGAGCTCATCTTCATAGAGGCGCGCGCGCAGCATGTTCCACGCCTCGGCCTTGTTCTTGTGCTGGCTGCGGCCGCTCTGGCACTGCACAACAATGTTGGTGGGCAGGTGCGTGATGCGCACGGCTGAATCAGTTGTGTTCACGTGCTGGCCACCGGCGCCTGAAGCGCGATAAGTGTCGATGCGGCAGTCGCTTTCGGCAATATCGATATCGATCGAATCGTCCACCACCGGGTACACCCAGACCGACGAAAATGAGGTATGGCGGCGGGCAGCGGAATCATAGGGCGAGATGCGCACCAGCCGGTGCACACCACTTTCGGTTTTCAGCCAGCCATAGGCATTTTCGCCTTTGATCTGCAGCGTGGCAGCTTTGATGCCGGCCTCCTCCCCGTCCTGCATCTCCATCACTTCTACCTTGTAGCCGGAGCGCTCGGCCCAGCGGGTGTACATGCGGGTGAGCATGTTCGCCCAGTCCTGGCTTTCTGTGCCGCCGGCACCTGAATGGATCTCGACAAAGGTGTCATTGCCATCAGCCTCGCCGGACAAAAGCGTGTCCACCTGGCGTTTGCCCATTTCGCCGTGCAGCACTTCGATGGCGCCCTCGGCCTCCGTGACGATCTCTGCATCATCTTCGGCCTCGCCCATCTCGATCATATCGAGATTGTCATCGAGTTCGGACTGCAACTCTTTGATGGTCTTCACCGCGCGCTCCAGTGCGGTGCGCTCGCGCATCAGCTTTTGCGCTTCGGCAGGGTCGTTCCAGAGGTCTGGGCTCTCGGCTAGGGCATTGAGCTCATCGAGCCGTTGAAGAGACGCATCCCAGTCAAAGATGCCTCCTCAGCAGAGCAATTGCCTGCTTGATGTCGTCGGCCTTAGCCGAAATGTCTGCGCGCATGTCAGTGTCCTGGAATCGCTGCCAGTTGGGCTTTTGCGCCAGATATATGGATCACCGCCCATCGGGTCAAAGGACAGATGAGACATTGCATGCAGTTTAGAAAACGTCTAGGCAGTTTGTTACGTTATAACATAACAAGGCTGCAAACATGCCCGACAATCGTCTTCCTGTTACCGTCCTCTCCGGCTTCCTGGGTGCTGGTAAAACAACATTGCTGAACCGCGTTCTCAACAATCGCGATGGCCTGCGGGTGGCAGTGATTGTAAATGACATGTCGGAGGTGAACATCGATGCAGATCTAGTGCGCGAGGAGACTGAATTGTCGCGCACGGACGAGACGCTGGTGGAGATGTCCAATGGCTGCATATGCTGCACGCTGAGAGATGATCTGCTCACCGAAGTTCGCCGCCTTTCGGAGGACGGCAAATATGACTACCTTTTGATCGAGAGCACCGGCATATCCGAGCCACTGCCCGTGGCCGCAACCTTCGATTTCCGCGACGAACAAGGGCAAAGCCTGTCGGATGTCTCCAAGCTCGACACCATGGTGACGGTGGTGGACGCCGTGAACCTGCTCAACGACTATTCCAGCCATGATTTTCTGGCGGATCGTGGTGAAACGATGGGCGAGGAAGACGAGCGCACGCTGGTGCACCTGCTCACCGACCAGATCGAGTTTGCTGACGTTGTGGTGCTGAACAAGGTGGATGATGCGGGCCCCAAGCGCACCGATGCGGCG
>JBCBZX010000051.1:0-13183 GCA_039815105.1 Pseudomonadota bacterium | reverse complement strand
GAATAAAATCCATTTGAAATAACATTACATAGCGATGTTTTCCAAATTCGGATACGTAGAATACCTTTTCAAATGTCGGACCATGGAAATTGGCGTGTGGAGGTTTTTGCACCGTTAAGTGTCACAAAGCATATGCGCCTCCTATGTTAGTCAAGCCTGATGCTCGGAGAAGCTTGTGTGCCGAGTTGAGACTTGTGCCAGTCGTCACATGCACCAGCACTTTGTCTGCACCTTGAGCATCAGACCACTTCTTCACGCCGTTCAAGAGGCGGCTGAATGCTTTGGCTCTCGCCATTGAGGTAAGAAGATTACTGTTCACGGCAATCAATTGGACTGTCGTCATCTTCAGTTCGTCAGATAGTGCATAGCGCCCCAGCGTCGCCCATGCACAGCCGACCACCGTGTCATGCCGTTCCGCCACCAACACGATGGATTGGGGCCCCATGGTCAATGCCTTGTCGAACTGTTTGCGAAACTGGCTCTCCGAGAACGCGTACTCCGCAAACATGGTTCTGGAGTGATGAGACATCAACACGGCCAAACAGCCATCATAATCTGCTTGAGTGGCCAGTCTTATGCCAATGCTCGCCGAGTTGGACTTTGTGTCGGTCAAGCAGGCTCCTTGCTGAAGTGTGACCTATGATTCAATACAGCGTCGACATTGTGGGAAACGGCATATACCGAAGCAACGGGTGGAAGAAATGCTTGTCATTTTACCAACAGCATTCTCGTTAGTCTTTGAGCCTGCAGATCGCTTCAATCCCTAAGACCTATGATCCGGCCTCATTTGGTTCACATGCTGAAACTGTCCGTACGCATTCGACCCAATCCCAATGAATTGGTCCAACCTATTGGTGAGTGGAAAGAAGACCGCAGATGGTTACCAAACGTCACAAAACCGAAGAAATGGTCCCAAAGCTGCGTCAGGTTGACTTGCCGTTTGCACACGGGATGCCCCACCCGGACCCGATGCATCGGGCTAATTGAGCAGACCTATTATATTGCCACTGGCGCAAGGAATAGGGGGTGGGAATGGATCAATTGACGAAGCTTAAGGGGCTGGAGAAGGAGAATGCGCAGCTCCGAAGAGCCGTTGCCGATCTGACGCCGGACCAGCAGACCTGATCGGAAGCCGCACGGGCAACTTTCAAACCCCGGGAGCTGTTGCAGATGCATTGACCGGGTACGGAGTGAGTTGAGTGTTTCTGAGCGCCTGTTGTTCGACAGACCTTTGCCCAGCAAGCGTCCAAAAGGAGCAAACGCCCCCTCAGCCAAGCATGCGTCGTCTGGCGGGCAATGGCGGCGTCACGACAACACCAAGCGTCCGCACCACGCATTCAACACGCGCCCGCCTGTTCCAAAACCCGATGAGCACAAACGCAAATCAGTAGCCCAAGCCAAAAGGCCTCGACATGATACGACCACGTATCATTGACTTTATTGAGGAACTTTGGTGAGCCGACAGGGGTTCGAACCCTGGACCTACTGATTAAAAGTCAGTTGCTCTACCAACTGAGCTATCGGCTCTCCGTGATGAGCGGTTTGCACTCACCAAACTGAGCGCGATATAGCTGTGGGTCACATGCTTGGCAACGGCCAATTTGCGCTTTTGCGGCAATGTATTGGTGTCGAGGTGACGCAGCCGTAAAAATGCGGGGATGCAGATGCCGCTTTCCACGCCCAGGCGCTTTAATTTAGAGCGGCTGCCCTTCAAAAGTCACGGCCTGACATGTGGTGGTGTGTGTTTGGCCGATAGACTCGCAAAGGCGTGTTGCCACTTCGTGGTTGGACAGCGGGCCGACAATCAGATGTGCGATCAGTCCCTGGCTACCGTCTCTCAACACGGCGCGCGCCTCCAAATTCTCCAGCTCGCCCGGGCGAGCCGCCTTTATTTCCATCCATTTGGCCCGCAGAGCCGCAAACGAGATGCCCGATCCCAGGTCGACACCGGCGATCTCCTGGCTTTTCTGGCGCATGTCATTGACACCTGAAGACAGGCTCGAAGATGGATTGTCGTTTTCAGCTGCGGACAGGGCTTGAAGCGCACTTGTTGCCGAAACGTTGGAGTTTTGGGCCGGATTGCCGTTGCGCACGCTGCCCGTTGTGATCGCATCATCCACGCCCATTTGCAGCTGACGAATGCGTGCTTCCAGCCGATCATTGCGGGAACTAAGGGCATTTATTTGCCGCTGCATGGAAGACAGGGCCAGCCGAATGCTCTCAGTGCTGCGCGCCGAGGTTCCTTCGATGGGCCGGGTGCCAGCGGTGGTGAGTGTTGCGTCGATGCCGGAAAGGTCATTGGTTATTGGCCCGGTCGGCCTGGCGTTTTGACCTGGGCGGGGCATTGCTGCGGCAGTAATTGATGTTCCGGCCATCGCATCGGGCCGCTCCACCATGGTTGCGGTGCCTGCACCCACGCCCACGGCAATGATCGCCACCAATGCCCATCCAGCCATTCCAGAGATGTTACGCCGGGCCGCAACGGGCACGTTGTGGCGCTGTGAGTCGGCAAAGCGTACTTGAGGCGCACGTTCTGACGCATTTGGCATGTCGAGTTTGGCAGTCATATAATTATCTTCAAGGCTCAGTACCGATTTCAAATCAAAGTGCGGCGATTCTCGGCGATTTAGATTGTTGGCAATGTAACTCTTTTTCCACAGTCCTAGGTTAACGCTCGCACTGCGCGACCGTTTACATGGTGCAGCTTTATGCTGCGTTGCCGGTTCGCCACAGATTTCTGCCAGTATTTGGGGGTCCCATGGCAACCAGCGCTTCAACTTGCCTGTCCATCGTCTTGGCTGCGGGGGAGGGCACCCGTATGCGCTCTGCGCTGCCCAAAGTGCTGCACGAAGTGGCCGGTTTGTCCATGGTTGGTCATGTGCTGAAGACGGTGGCCGATGCCGGTGGTGATCATTCCGTCGTCATCGTTGGGCGTGAGGCATCACGTGTCCAAGCGGCGGCTGAAAAAGTTGCCCAAGGCACCGAGGTGTTTGAGCAAACCGAAAGGCTGGGGACCGCCCATGCGGTTCTCAGCGCCCGGGAAGCGTTGGCCCGGGGGTTCGACCAGGTGCTGGTGCTTTTCGGGGACACGCCACTGACGACACCCCAAACGCTCAAGCGCATGCGTGCGGCCCTTGATGGCGGCGCACAGGTGGTTGTTCTGGGGTTCCAAACCGACGACCCCTCCGGCTATGGGCGCCTGTTAATGGATGGCGACCGCCTGATTGCCATACGCGAAGAAAAGGAAGCGTCAGACGCTGAGAAAAAGATCACATTCTGCAATGGCGGCATTATGGGGTTTGCTGGCGCTGACGCGCTGTCCATGCTCGAGGCGATTTCAAACGACAATAACAAGGGTGAATATTATCTCACCGATCTGCCCGAAATCGCCAATGCCCGCGGCAAGAGGGTCGTGGCGCTGGAAGCCGACTTTGAAGAGGTTCTGGGCGTTAACAATCGGGCTGAGTTAAGCGATGTCGAAGCAATATGGCAGCGCCGCAAGCGCCGGGAGTTTATGCTCGCGGGAGTAACGATGCGTGATCCTTCGACGGTTCATCTCAACTACGACACGCAGATCGAAGCTGATGCAGTGATCGGCCAGAACGTTGTTTTCGGCCCCGGCGCGATTATCGAAGCGGGCGCCGATATTCTGCCATTCTGCCACATTGAGGGTGCGCGAGTCGCCGCCGACGCAATCATCGGTCCATTCGCCCGCCTTCGCCCAGGTGCCGATATTGGCTGCTCCGCCAAGGTTGGCAATTTTTGCGAGGTCAAAAAGGCCAAAGTGGAGGAGGGTGCTAAGATCAATCACCTCACCTACATTGGAGATGCTGAGATAGGCCCCGGCGCAAACATTGGCGCAGGCACCATCACCTGCAATTACGATGGCGCGAACAAGCATCTAACGAAAATAGAAAGAGGCGCGTTCATCGGCTCAAATTCGGCGCTTGTTGCCCCCGTCACTGTGGGCGAGGGCGCTTACGTGGGTTCGGGCAGCGTGGTCACACAAGATGTGCCGCCAGATGCACTTGCGATCGCACGGGGACGTCAGACCAACATTGCTGGCTACGGCGCGACCATTCGGGAACGAAATGCGGCGTTGAAGGCCAAGCGCTCTTAGCGCTGCCCATTGGCCACGGCGCTGCCATCAATATGCGCCACTTAACAAAGACACAGGTCGAGCAAAGAATCGGCACCATGAAGGGGACGCCATATGTGCGGTATTGTAGGAATTCTAGGGCGTGAAGATGTGGCGCCTTTGCTTGTAGATGCGCTCAAGCGCCTGGAATATCGTGGATATGATTCCGCGGGGGTGGCAACGCTTGAAGACGGTCGTATCGACCGCCGCCGTGCCGAAGGCAAGTTGCGCAATCTCGACGCCCGATTGAAGGACATGCCGCTCGCCGGGCATATCGGCATCGGCCACACGCGCTGGGCCACCCATGGCGTGCCCAATGAAACAAATGCGCACCCGCACTCCACAGAACGGGTTGCAGTTGTTCACAACGGCATCATTGAGAATTTTGCCGAGCTGCGACGTGAATTGGAGGAGGAAGGCGTTACCTTCAACACGCAAACAGATACGGAAACCATCGTGCATCTGCTGGACCGCGAGCTGAAGGCGGGCAAAGACCCCGTGGCTGCCGCCACGGCAGTTATTCCCCGCTTGAAAGGCGCTTTCGCAACCGGTTTTTTGTTTGCCGGTGAGGAAGACCTTTTGATCGCGGCTCGCAATGGACCACCTCTGGCACTGGGCCATGGGGACGGCGAAATGTTTATCGGTTCAGACGCCGTGGCGCTTTCGCCATTCACAGACCGAATAACGTACCTGGAAGACGGTGACTGGGCCGTTCTGTCCCGCACATCCGTGGTTATTCGCGACGAAACCGGTGCCCAAGTGGAACGCGAGGAAACTAAATCCAACACCGTGCGAACCATGGTGGACAAGGGCAATTATCGCCACTTCATGCTCAAGGAGATCTATGAACAGCCTGAAGTGATTGGCCATTCGCTGGCGCACTTTGTCGATTTTGCCAATCAGCGCATGAAACTGGGCGAAGAAATAGAACTGCCGTTCAACTTTGCCGATCTCGACCGCGTTTCATTTTCAGCGTGCGGCACTTCCTATTTGGCTGGTTGCATTGCCAAATATTGGTTCGAGCGCTTTGCCCGCCTGCCGATGGACATCGATATTGCGTCTGAATTCCGATATCGCGAAATGCCAATGTCCGACAAAGGGTTGTCGCTCTTTATTTCCCAGTCCGGCGAGACGGCCGACACATTGGCGGCATTGCGCTACGCCAAAGCGCAGGGTCAGCACATTGGCGCCATCGTCAATGTTACCGAAAGCACCATTGCGCGCGAATCCGACGTTATCTTTCAAACCCTGGCAGGCCCCGAGATTGGAGTTGCTTCCACCAAAGCATTTACATGCCAACTTTCCGTGCTCGCATCGCTTGTGATCACTGCGGCGCGCCAGCGGGGCCATCTCACACAGGAAGGTGAGACGCTTATGGTTCGCATGCTCATGGAAACGCCGCGCTACATGATGGAAGCGCTAAAATTTGACGATCAGATTGAAGAGATGAGCCGCGAGCTTTCCGGGGCTCGTGATGTTCTCTATCTTGGCCGGGACGTAAACTATCCGCTGGCCATGGAAGGCGCCCTTAAGCTCAAAGAAATCTCATACATTCATGCCGAGGGCTATGCGGCTGGTGAATTGAAGCATGGGCCTATCGCCCTGGTGGATGATGATATGCCCATCATTGTGTTGGCGCCGTTTGACCGCATCTTTGAGAAAACGGTTTCAAATATGCAGGAAGTAGCGGCCCGCGGCGGCAAAATCATCCTGATTACTGACGAGCGCGGCGCCAAAGCGGCGGATGGTATGGCTGATAAAATTCTCACCATGCCCAATGTGCCTGACTTCGTTGCCCCTATGGTCTACGCCATCCCAATCCAGCTTTTGGCCTACCATACGGCTGTTCACATGGGCACGGACGTTGACCAGCCGCGAAATCTGGCAAAGTCGGTGACCGTTGAATAACCACAAGCGGTCAGCAATCGACATGCACCAGCGCCTTTTGGCGCTTGTGTCCCAGCCAATAGCGTTTATCTAATAGCAAAGCTGAACGTACCACTCTGGGGGGGTGTGTTGCGGCCCGATGCTTTTCGTCGCATCAGGTCAGCATAGCCATTTTGCCCAAAAGGGCACTTACCGCAGGACGCCCTCGTGTTCGACCCTAACGCTGAAACTGAAGTCAACGCTCCGCCGCCCACCGGTCGCTTTCGGCGCACGCGGAACTATTTCCTGACCGGGCTCATCATTTGTGCGCCGCTTGCCATTACCGCATACCTAACCTGGAGTTTCATCCAGTGGGTTGATGGTTGGGTGAAGCCTCTCGTGCCGGCTGCCTACAATCCTGAGAGCTACCTACCATTTTCAATTCCTGGCTTTGGCCTTCTGATCGCCTTCATGTTCATCACCGTGGTGGGCTTCATCACGGCCAATTATGTCGGTCGGTCAATCGTCGGCTTTGGCGAGCAATTGCTCGCGCGCATGCCCGTGGTGAGGAACCTCTACTCCGGCCTCAAGCAGATCTTTGAGACAGTTCTAAGCGAGCGAAGCAACTCGTTTCAGAAGGTCGCCCTGCTTGAATATCCCCGCCGTGGCCTCTGGGCGATCGTGTTTATCTCCACCGAGACGGGCAATGAGGTTGCGTTCCGCTTAAAGGGTGAGGCGGAGAGCTTTACAAGCGTATTTCTGCCGACCACACCCAACCCGACTTCCGGTTTCCTGCTTTTTGTGCCCACTGAGGATCTTATCAACCTATCCATGTCAGTTGAAGAGGCCGCTAAGTTGGTCATCTCCGCTGGTCTTGTGGCCCCGGAAGTGGATGAGGACGATGGTGAGGCGACAAATGGTTCGCCAGCTCAGATCGCTGCGCAGAAGGAGGGCATTGATCTTGAAGCCGAGAGCAAGCGCCGTCAGGCAGAGGACGCTTAACCAGCCTTGATAAGTCGAACGGCTTCGTCGCGTCCAAACAGGTAGAGCAAGGTCCGCAGCGCTTCACCGCGGGCAGACTTTAGGTCAGGGTCACTCTCCACCACCATCCGCGCATCGTCTCGGGCCGTTGCCAGCAGATTGGCGTGTTCTTCCGTGTTGGCGATGCGAAAGCCCGGTGAGCCAGACTGCCGGGTGCCTAACACTTCTCCCTCACCACGTAGCCTGAGATCTTCTTCTGCGATCCGAAAGCCGTCCTCAGTTTCGCGCATAATGTTAATGCGAGAGGCGGCTGTTTCCCCGAGCGGCGATTTGTAGAGCAACAGGCATGAAGAGGCCTTGCTGCCGCGCCCCACTCGTCCGCGCAGCTGGTGCAGCTGGCTAAGACCAAAGCGCTCCGCATGTTCAATCACCATGATAGAAGCTTCCGGCACATCGACCCCAACTTCCACCACCGTTGTGGCGACGAGAATCTGAGTGCGACCCTCGGCAAATGCCTCCATGGCCGCGTCCTTCTCGGCAGCTTTCATTCGGCCGTGGATCAGCCCAATTTTGTCAGCACCGAATGTCTTTGCGAGGGCTGAGTGTCGATCTTCGGCTGACATCAGGTCCAGCTCTTCGTTTTCTTCCACCAGCGGACAAATCCAATAGGCGCGATCACCACGATCAAGCGCCGTCTTCATGCGCTCCATCAGGTCCGGCAAACGCTCCAACGCCATGGCATTGGTCTGGATCGGCTTCCGACCCGGTGGTTTCTCGGTGAGTTTCGAGACATCCATATCGCCAAAATAAGTCAGGACCAGTGTGCGCGGTATGGGAGTTGCTGTCATCAATAGCAGGTCTGGCGTAATGCCTTTGGAGGCCAGCGCCAGGCGCTGGTGCACGCCAAAGCGATGCTGCTCGTCCACAACGGCAAGGCCAAGGTCTTTAAACTCTACACCGCTCTGAAACAGAGCATGGGTGCCTAACAAAACGTGGATCTCACCTGCTGCCACCTCGGCCAGTATGGCCTCGCGCACCTTGCCCTTTTCACGTCCGGTCAAAACGGCACAGCGAAGACCTGCCGCCGCTGCGATCGGCTCAATGCTTGCCAAGTGCTGCCGTGCCAGAATTTCGGTTGGGGCCATCATGGCTGCTTGCGCGCCGGTCTCGCAGACCTGGCCCATGGCCATCAGCGCGACGATTGTCTTGCCGGCGCCCACATCACCTTGCAGCAATCTCAACATGCGGTTCGGGCCGGACAGGTCGGCGCCGATCTCCCGCAAGGCCTCTGTCTGGCTGTTGGTCAGGCTGTATGGCAAGGCGTGCAACATTTTGCGCCGCAAGCTGCCATCTCCTTTGAAGGGACGGCCAGAAGTTTTGCGCATGCGCTGGCGCAACAGTGCCAATGCCAGCTGGCTTGCCAGAAACTCATCATAGGCCAGCCGGCGTCTGGCAACGCTCTGCGCCGAAAGATCCATTGTGCTTTGTGGCGTATGGACCATCTGCATTGCCTGCGAGAACGTTGGCCAGTGCTCGCGGGCCATGACCGTGGGGTCGGTCCACTCGTAAAGTACGGGAATTCGTTGAAGCGCCGAACGGGCGGCCTTGAGATAGGTGCGGGCTGCCAACCCTCCGGTCATCGGATAGACTGGCTCCACCTGCGGCATGTCGGCATATTGAGCAGGTGTCAGAACAAGATCCGGGTGCACCATGGAGGCGCGGTAATTGTACCACTCCACCTTGCCGGACACATAGCGCGTCTCGCCCAAGGGAAACTGTTTTTCAAGCCAACTGCCTTTGCCATGAAAGAAGGTTAGGGCGATCTCCCCAGTTGGGTCGGTACCAAATATTTTGTAGGGCACGCGCCGGTTGCCCCGTGGCGGCGCCTCATGGCGGTCCACCGTTAGCTTGAGAGTCGCGACCTGTCCGTCCAATGCCTCGCCCACCATGGGTGTATGGCTACGATCGACAAGGGATGATGGCAGATGAAACAACACGTCCAGCACGCGTGCTTCTGGCCCGTGTTCAGTTCCTCGGGTCAGGCGCGTCACAAGGGCGAGCGTTTTTGGCCCAATGCCATCCAGGGCATCTGCGGGTGCGAACAGCGGGTTGAGTAGAGGTGGGCGCATAACGCATTTTGCAAGCCGGTATGGTCAATACAAGGGCGGGCGGACAGGTCGCACGCAAATTGGTGTTTTGGCCGATTGCCGGGTGGTCGTGACCAGGGCTTGACGCTATATCCGTCTGCGGATGGAAGTCGCCACATGGGAAGCGAATTTATGGACTATACGGCCGGCCAAACTGGTATGACGCGTTCTTCAGATGGGTTGGACAAACGGCGCAAGCGGTTGCTTTTCCGCTCATGGCACCGCGGTATACGAGAAATGGATTTGGTGCTTGGTTCATTCGCAGACGCAAATATTGGCGAGCTATCCGAAGAGGAATTGGTGGCCTATGAAACCTTGCTGGAAGTGCCCGATCCCGAGCTTTTCAAATGGATCTCAGGATCTCAGCCTGTCCCACCCAACCATGATACGCCCATGTACCGCAAAGTGGCCCAGTTCCGCCATTCGCTGAAGTTCTAGGTCGCCGAGCGCCCATGTCACTGAAATCGTACGATCTGGCCGACGCCTTTGAAACAGGCGTCGAAACAGTCTTTGCCCAGGTGCCGGAAGGGTTTTCGGCCGCTATTCTCGCCAAAGCGGTAACCGACCGCAAAGGCCCCCTGGTGTTTATAGCGCGCGACGGCTTACGCGCTGCTGACATTGAAACCGCGCTGAGCTTTTACGCGCCGGATTTGCCCGTGCTGCAGATCCCGGCCTGGGATTGTC
Source organism: Pseudomonadota bacterium (assembly GCA_039815105.1). Taxonomy (GTDB): domain Bacteria; phylum Pseudomonadota; class Alphaproteobacteria; order Rhizobiales; family Rhizobiaceae; genus JBCBXA01. The sequence goes on along the minus strand of JBCBZX010000051.1, from coordinate 3,367 downwards.
TGCCCTATGACCGGGTGTCGCCCAATGCCGATGTGAGCGCACGGCGCGTCGCGGCCCTGGCTGAATTGGCGCAGGGCATGGGGGAGCAGCCACGCCTCATCATCACGACCGCCAACGCACTGCCGCAAAAGGTTCCACCGCGAGCCGAGATGTCGGGGCAGGCATTTCGCCTGACGCCAGGTGCCCAGGTGGATATGGATGCCCTTATCCGCTGGTTCGAGAACAACGGTTTTCTACGTGTCTCCACAGTGCGAGACACAGGCGAATATGCTGTGCGCGGTGGTATATTGGATTTGTACCCGCCGGCCCTCGAAACGCCCGTGCGCTTGGACTTTTTCGGCGACACGCTGGAGACATTGCGCAGCTTTGACGCCGGTACCCAGCGCACTTTGGCCCAGCTAAAGCGCATCGATTTGGTGCCCATGAGCGAAATCGTGCTGACGCCGGATACGATCGCACGTTTCCGCCGGAACTATATTTCGCAGTTTGGTGCCGCAAAGCCAGAAGACACGCTTTATCAGGCGATCTCCGAAGGCCGACGACACCCTGGTATGGAGCATTGGCTGCCTCTGTTTCACGATGAGCTGGAGCCTTTGAATGCCTATTTTGGCGGTACACCTATCATATTTGACCATCTGGCCCGCGAGGCCATCGCTCAGCGTTTTGAGCAGGCACAAGACCACTACGAAGCCCGCCAAACGACACTGGAAGCCGAGAAGAACACGAAGTCCGCGCCTTATCTGCCTGTAGAGCCTGCAAGCCTATATCTATCTTTAGCCGACGCCGAAGCTACAATTGAAGCGCCGACCGGCCTGATGACACCCTTTGAGCCGCCGGAGGGTGAGGCCAAGCGTGTGCTCAATGTTACTGGCCGGATAGGGCGTTCGTTTGCCGCTGAGCGCAGCAACGCAGACACCAATGTGTTCGACGCGCTGGCGAAGCACGCAGCGTTCCTGCGGAAGGCCGGGTCGAAAGTGATGATAGCCTGCTGGTCCGAAGGCAGTCGCAACCGTTTCGCGGAGATTCTGACAGAGCACGGATTGGAGCGCATCACCGCAATAGACAGTTTTGAAGAACTGCAGGCCTTAGAGGCCGGCGTCACGGCGCTTGCTGTTCTGGGCGTTGAAAGCGGTTTTGAAACCGATGAGATTGCCGTTATAGGCGAGCAGCATGAGCTGGGTGACCGGCTGGTGCGCCGCAAGCGCAAACGCCGGGGCAAAGAGTATATTCAGGAAATCTCGTCACTCTCCGCTGGCGATCTGGTCGTGCATGTGGACCATGGCATTGCGCGTTTCGTGGGGCTGAAAACGATTGACGCAGCCGGCGCACCCCACGATTGCCTGGAATTGCACTATTTTGGCGACGACAAGCTGTTTCTGCCCGTTGAGAATATCGAACTGCTCAGCCGCTACGGCTCGGAAGAAGTGGGCGTCCAGCTGGATCGTCTGGGTGGCGCGAGTTGGCAGAATCGCAAGGCCAAGCTCAAGAAGAAAATTCTGGAGATGGCGGGCGATTTGATCGCCATCGCGGCGACCCGTGAGCTCAAACGCACTGAACCGCTGGTCGCGCCCGATGGTGTTTATGGCGAGTTCGCGGCGCACTTTCCCTACAGCGAAACCGAGGATCAGCTGGGCGCCATTGAAGCGGTTCTCGAAGACCTCGCGTCCGGCCGCCCCATGGATCGCCTTGTGTGCGGCGATGTAGGATTTGGCAAAACCGAGGTGGCGCTTCGTGGGGCCTTTGTTGCTGCCATGGCTGGTCGGCAGGTGGCGGTGGTTGTGCCCACAACGCTGCTCGCCCGACAGCACTTCAAAACCTTCGAAGACAGATTTAAGGGCCTGCCGATCACCGTTCGCCACGCCTCGCGCCTCGTCAGCGCAAAATCGCTATCCGACACCAAGAAGGGCATGAAGGACGGCTCGGTGGACATTGTGGTGGGCACCCATGCGCTCTTGTCCAAAAACATCGAGTTCCGTGATTTGGGCCTGTTGATCCTCGATGAAGAGCAGCGCTTTGGGGTCAAGCATAAGGAGCGCCTCAAAGAGTTGCGCAACGATGTGCACGTTCTGACGCTGTCGGCGACGCCCATACCGCGCACCTTGCAGCTGGCCATGACCGGTGTGCGCGAGCTGAGCCTAATCACCACCGCCCCGGTGGACAGGCTCGCCGTACGGACCTTCGTTTCGCCCTTCGACAGCCTCACGATCCGGGAAGCGCTGCTGCGGGAGCGCTATCGCGGCGGCCAGAGCTTTTTCGTCGCCCCACGTATCAGCGATCTGGAGGACATTCAGGCCTTCCTGCGCTCCGATGTGCCAGAATTGAAGGTGGCCATCGCCCACGGCCAGATGCCGCCGGGCGAGCTAGATGATCTGATGAATGCCTTCTATGACGGTCAGTATGACGTGCTCCTGTCCACCACCATCGTGGAAAGCGGTCTCGACATTCCGTCCGCCAACACGCTCATCATCTGGCGCGCCGATATGTTCGGTCTCGCGCAGCTCTACCAGCTCAAAGGCAGGGTGGGGCGCTCGAAAACGCGGGCATTTGCCTATTTCACACTCCCGGCCAACAAGATGACCACTCCACAGGCGCAGAAGCGGCTGCGGGTGCTGCAAAGCCTCGACGGCATGGGGGCTGGCTTTCAGCTTGCCAGCCACGATTTGGACATGCGCGGCGCAGGCAATCTTTTGGGTGAAGAGCAGTCCGGCCACGTAAAAGAAGTCGGGTTCGAGCTCTACCAATCCATGCTGGAAGAGGCCGTGGCGCAGCTCAAAGAAGGCGACCTCGACGGCAGCTATGATGACGGCAAATGGAGCCCGAACATTACAGTCGGCACGCCAGTACTCATTCCAGAAAACTATGTGCCGGACCTCACCGTGCGCATGGGCCTGTACCGCCGCTTGGCCGACCTATCGACCACCCGCGAGATCGATGCTTTCGCCGCCGAACTGGTGGACCGTTTCGGCGGCCCGCTGCCTGAGGAAGTCGATGGCCTGCTCAAGATCGTCTACATCAAACAGCTGTGCCTGAAAGCGAATGTCGAAACCCTGAACGCCGGCCCCAAAGGCGCTGTCATCAAATTCCGCAATGGCGAGTTCCCAGACCCCGCAGCTCTGATCGGCTACATCGGCCAACAAGGCAGCCTGGCCAAAGTACGACCGGACCAGAGCGTGGTGTTCATAAGAGATTGGGCCACGCCGGAGAAGCGGCTGAAGGGGAGTGCCGTGGTGATGACAAATTTGGTGAAGTTGTTGGGGTGAGGTGCTGTCCAGATGGCTGACGACAAACTGCTGGAAGAGTATCAGAAGAGATTTGGTGATACGTTCGGAGCGACCTTCTACAAAATTGAGGCTCATCGTGTGCAGCT
>JBCBZX010000282.1:0-4044 GCA_039815105.1 Pseudomonadota bacterium | reverse complement strand
GTGAAAAGTCGAGGGTGGATTTCCGTCTCACATCACCAACGGGTGGCGTGACATGGCTTGAGGTCAAAAACTGCCACTTAGTCCGGACTTCTGGACTCTACGAGTTCCCCGACAGCGTAACATCAAGAGGCGCGCGCCATTTAAAAGATCTTGCTGACCGGGTGTCAGCTGGAGACCGCGCAGTTCTACTATTTATTGTCCAGCGGGGCGATGGTGATCGTCTTTCACTTGCACGCGATTTAGACCCCGCCTATGCCAAAGCCCATGCGCTGGCGACGGATGCGGGCGTTGAAACATTGTGCCTTAGATGCAGTGTGGATTTGCAAGGAGTTTGGGTGCGCGGCCTTGTCCCCTATATTCCAGCTCAGTGATGATGAAATCGAAGGGCCTTGGGGACGGATATGGTCAACTATCTCGATGCCGAAACTGCCAGTCTAAAGAACACCGGAGCGATTAAGCTGCACGGCGAATCTGGATTTGCCGGCATGCGTGCAGCCGGTGCGCTGACAGCCCAGTGCCTCGATGCTCTCAATGAGCTGGTCAGACCAGGCGTAACAACCCAGGCCATCGACGACTTTGTCTTTGAGTTTGGCCGCAAGGCTGGGGCCGTACCGGCCACGCTTAATTATCGCGGCTACATGAAGTCGTGCTGCACCTCCATAAATCACGTCGTGTGCCACGGCATACCCAGCACCAAACCGCTCAAAGAGGGCGAGATCGTCAACATAGATGTGACTTTCGTGCTCGACGGCTGGCATGGTGATTCCAGCCGCATGTACACGGTGGGTTCTGTTCCGCGCAAGGCGGAGCGTTTGGTGGAGATTACCTATGAAAGTCTGATGCGTGGACTGGGGGCCATCCGCCCCGGGCACACAACCGGCGACATCGGCCATGCAATCCAGACCTATGCCGAGGGCGAGCGCTGTTCGGTGGTGAGAGACTTCTGTGGCCACGGTTTGGGGCAGCTCTTCCACGATGTGCCAAACATTCTGCACTATGGCCGCCCGGGTGAAGGCGTTGAGCTTCGCCCAGGCATGATTTTCACAGTGGAACCCATGATAAATCTGGGCGCAGCGGCGGTGAAAGTGAAGAATGATGGCTGGACCGCAGTGACCCGTGATCGCTCGCTCTCCGCCCAATTCGAGCATTCCATTGGCGTGACGGATCAAGGGTGTGAGATCTTTACATTGTCGGCCAAGGAGCGCGAAACCATGTCGCCGCTCATGGAGAACTAAGCATTGGGTGACGGTTACGGCGCAGATGGCTTGCAGGAGCAGCCGGGTAAGGTCTTCAAGGCCAAGCACACAAAAACTGCGTCGCTCCATGCTGGCCATCGAGACCGCTTGCGTGTGCGTTTTGTCAGCGACCCTGAAAATGCGCTGGCCGATTATGAATTGCTCGAGCTCATTCTTTTTCGGTCCATCCCCAGGCGCGACACCAAACCGCTGGCCAAGCAATTGCTGGCTCGTTTCGGATCTTTTGCCGAGGTTTTGGGCGCACCAATCGAACGGCTGGAAGAGATGGAAGGCGTGTCGCGGAACGTCGCCATTGATTTGAAGGCCTGCGCGTCCGCCGCCCGTATGCTCAGCAAATCTCAGGTGGCAAAGCGAGAAGTCTTGTCGTCCTGGTCGGCGGTTCTGGAATACTGCCGCGCAGCAATGGCATTCGAACCGATCGAACAGTTCCGAATTCTCTTTCTCGACAAGCGCAACGTGCTCATAGCTGACGAGGTCCAGCAACGGGGAACCATCGATCACACGCCAGTCTATCCACGTGAGGTTGCCAAACGATCACTTGAACTGTCGGCGAGCGCAATCATTCTTGTCCACAACCACCCGTCAGGCGATCCGACGCCGTCCACTGCCGACGTGAAAATTACCAACACCATTGTGGAAGCTTTGAAGCCGTTGGGCATCACCGTTCACGACCACATCATCGTTGGGAGAAACGGCCATTGCAGCCTAAGGGCGCAGGAATTGATCTAGGCCGTCTTATTAAGCCGTCTGTGGCTCACCATTGTTGCCCTTGCGCCCATAGAGCTGGTGAGCCCTTTCGACGAAGGCGTCCAATATTCTGTTACACACATCTTCCACACGGCTGGACGCCAGCATTGATAAAATGCGGCTGCGGAATTCGAATGAGACCGAAAATTCGATCTCCGTTGCCCCATCGTCCAGCAGCTTGAAATGCCAATTGTTCACCAGTGCGTTCAGTGGACCATCAATCCCGGTAACTCGGATGGTCCTGGCATCGGGGTCCGAAATCACCCGGCTCACAAACGTCTCGTTGAAGATGGACACTCCAACTGTCATGGCCGCAACCATCACATCTCGACCCTGCCGCTCGAATTGTTCCCGGATAAGGCAGCGTTCGCAAAAGGGCACAAACTGATGGTAAGCCTCGACATCCAGCGCAAGCTCCATCAGCTGTTCTGGAGAGTAGGGAAGCCGTTTCGTCAGGTGAATTTTGTGCATGTCAGCGTCTAGGCGGCCGCCGCCCGCGCGGCTTTCAATCGTGCAAAGTCTTCGCCGGCATGGTGCGATGAACGTGTTAGCGGACTTGATGAAACCATCAAAAAGCCTTTGGCGAACGCAATCTTTTCGTAAGCCTTAAACGCCTCGGGCGTGACATAATCCACCACCTCGTGGTGTTTTGCAGTTGGTTGCAAATATTGGCCAATGGTCATGAAATCCACGTCTGCGCTGCGCAGATCATCCATCAACTGCAGCACCTGATTTCGCTGTTCACCAAGGCCCACCATGATCCCGGATTTTGTGAAAATCTCGGCATCCAGTTCCTTGACCTGTTGCAACAGCCGCAGGGAATGGAAATAGCGTGCCCCAGGGCGTACCGTCAGATAATTGCCGGGCACGGTCTCAAGATTGTGATTGAACACATCCGGCTTGGCGGCCACCACCACCTCCAGGGCCCCCTCCTTACGGAGAAAATCCGGCGTCAGAATCTCAATGGTCGTGTTTGGCGAGGCATCCCGGATCGCATGGATGACCTGGGCAAAATGTTCTGCGCCGCCATCGGCAAGGTCATCACGATCCACCGATGTGATCACCACATGTTCCAAGCCTAGTTTGGCAACGGCATCCGCAACCTTGGCAGGCTCATCTGCATCCAGCGCATCCGGCAAGCCGGTGCGAACGTTGCAGAACGCACATGCCCGCGTGCATGTGTCGCCCATAATCATCATGGTGGCATGCTTTTTGGACCAGCACTCGCCTATGTTCGGGCAACCCGCCTCCTCGCACACGGTCACAAGGCCGTTGGCGCTCACAATTTCGCGCGTCTCATCATAGACCTTGGAAACAGGAGCCCGAACGCGAATCCAATCTGGCTTGGGCTTGCGCGGGGTATCAGGGCGTTTGGCCTTCTCCGGATGCCGGGCGCGCCCCTGATCTGTCGCCACATTTGCAGCGCGGGACGCGGTTGCTGTTGCAGTGCGGTCGAGAACAGTGACCATTTTTGGTTCCTTATGCTGCAATCGATATGGCGATTGCAATTGGCTGTGTCGAGGTGTCTGGCTGCGGCGAATGCGCGGCTCAGTCCGCAGATTTTCGGGTTAACACCCGCATCATGATGAAGGCGGCCGCGGCTACGATGAGGCCTATGATCAAGCCGAAACCCAATAGGATAAGCGCGGCGCCAAAGCCCTCATACTCACCTGAATTGAGCACCAAGCGCCCTCCTAGGGCGCGTTGGATCGCCAACCATGCGACGCCGCCCAGCGCCAGACCACCAATCACACCCCGCCGGACATATTTTCCGGGCTGGGGCCCGCTTTCTTGCACGTGCGTGTTGCCACCATTGTCAGTCATGTTCGGCTAGCAATCGTAGGAATAGGTGAAAACAAGCCGGTCATCGCGGAAGCGACCTGTCGCGCGGCATTGCTCATAAACTTCGTACCTGCCGAAGACTGTCACTTGCAATTGATCGGCGCGAACCGGCGAGAACTTCTGTATCGTCAAAATCTCTTATGATTGCGGGCACATCGTGAAGCTTGGCAAGCTGCGATGCTCGCCACCGGCGTTCGCC
>JBCBZX010000389.1:0-2617 GCA_039815105.1 Pseudomonadota bacterium | reverse complement strand
CCCCCCCCGGGCGGCGGTACGACCTCGCGCATGGACCTTCGCGAACACGCCATTCATGAGGGCGAGCGTCATCCCTGGGAGCGCTCGCGGGCGGCCTTCTTTGAGACGGTGTTCGAGCGGCATCGCGTGCGCGGTGCTTGCTTTGGCCTGGTCTTCGGTAAAGCTCGGACCGCCGTCCTCCGCCAGGTTACGGAATGCAACACGGCTTGAGGCCTTGGAGACACGCCTCAAACACAAAGAAGCCCAGATGGCAGCTACTGGCGCGCGCATGCTGGCCCCAGAGAAAAGCGGGGTTGAGGCCGCCGAGACCGTGGAAATGCGTCACAGCGGTGAGTCCAGCGTCCTGGCATCGGTTGTTAAGACAGCACAGGAAGGGATCAACAAAGCGCTAGAGATCCTGGGCAATTGGGGCGGAACCGAACCCGCAGAGATTACGCTTAACACTGACTTCATGGCGAAAAGTATGACGCCGCAGGAGATCACGTCATTGATTGCGGCCTGGCAAAGCGGAGCCTTGAGCAAACAAGAGCTTTACCGCAACCTTCAGCGCGGCGAGATCATCGATGCCGACAAAGAATATGATGATCATGAGGAAGAAATATTCGAAGATGTGACCCTGCCTGATGACGCCGCATGAGCAGTGGCGTGATGCCCAGATCAGTCACATGGTGGGGCTTCGTCGTCTTAGCAGCAGCGTTGTTAAGCGGATTATCCGATTATTGGACGCGACTGACGAGGATCTTTCCGCTCAGATAGCACGGCGGCTTGCATCTATTGATGGGCCGTTTCCATTAAGTCGACGCGAGACAGAGCGCCTTGAACGGCTTGCGGCTAGGTTGCGGGACATACGTGGCCAAGCTTTTGACGCGGTGTCGTCTGAGTTGCGCCAAGAGATGTTGGACCTGGCCAGTTATGAGGTTGAGTTTCAACAGGGCTTAGCGGCATCTGTGCTCGACATCGATGTCGTGGCACCCAGTGTTAGCCAGTTGCGAGCGGCGGTGGTGTCTAGGCCGTTTCAAGGGCGATTGCTAAGAGAGTGGGCGTCCGGGCTAGAGCAGGCAGACCGCCGCCGCATACGTGATGAAATCAATATCGGCCTAACTGAAGGTGAAAGCATCCAACAGATTGCACGCCGGGTTCGCGGTCGACGGTCAAATCGTTATCGGGACGGCGTCATTCACATAACCCGGCGCAATGCTGAAGCCGTGGTTAGAACTGCTGTTTCGCACACCCAGAACGTGGCCAGGCAGGAGCTGTACCAGGCTAACGCTGATATCGTGCAGTCAGTGCAGTGGACGGCAACGCTAGACAGCCGAACATCAGCGGTGTGTCGTGGCCGAGATGGGCGGATATACCCGCTTGATAAGGCGCCCGCGATACCGGCGCATATCAACTGCCGGTCCGTACTGGTACCGTATTTCGGGCCGCGTGCTGGTGAGCGAGCGAGTGAGTTTGGGCCTGTGCCAGACGCCACCACATATGGTGACTGGCTCCGGCGTCGCGGTGCCCAGGAGCAAGACGAAATACTGGGTGTTGATAAGGGTCGCTTGTTTCGACGCGGAAAACTAACTTTGAATAAGTTCATAGATCGTGCAGGTAATGAATTGACTTTAGATCAATTACGAACGCGCGAGGCACAGGCATTTGAGCGAGCAGGACTCTGATAAACGCTTTCGTGTTATCGAAGGTGATGGCAAGCGCCCCAGCAAGCGGATTGGCAAGAAGCGCCGAGAAGCCTGGGAATGCAAGGTCTGTGAGATTGATACCGGTTGGGCAACCACCAACGGCATCAAAATGCGGGCTGGGATCATGTTGGTCGACGGCAGGGTTGCTAAGACAAACGAATACTGGGTGTGCGCCGCCTGTATAGGCCGCGGCAAGATCACTCGGATTACCTAAGACAACAAAAAATCGGTTTTTAACCGCCTGGCAGTAGCCGGGCTTTTTGTCGTGGCCAAGTCACGACGCCATCGAACGCGAGGCGAAGATGTCAGACGATAACGATAACCTAGAGAATGACGAGAATGAGCTTGATGCCAAGATTGCGGCTGCTGTCGACGCAGCGGTCGAAGGGCTCAAGAACAAGAACGGCGAGCTAATCGCCGACAAAAAGGGCCTTAAAGACGAGCTGAATTCGCTGAAGGCTAAGCTTGCTGAGGCAGACAATGCTGCTAGCGAAAAGGATGAGGCAGCAGCACGCGCCAACCAGGACATGGAAAAGCTAGAGGCGACCCTCAACGAGCGCCATGGCAAGGAGCTGAGCGAGCTTAAGGCGTCCATTGAAGCCAAGGACGCACAGTTGCAAAGCCTTGTTATTGGTAACGGCCTCAAAGACGCCCTGGTGGCAGTCAATGTGAGCAAGCCGTTAATGCCAGCCGCAGAGGCGCTGCTTCGGTCGTCAACTGAAATCACCATCGAGGATGTAGACGGTAAGCCAACCGCCATGGTTAGCGGCACCGCCCTCGCAGAATTCGTGCAAACCTGGTCGCAAAGCGATGAGGGCAAGCACTTCGTATCAGCCGGTGGCAACACCGGTGCTGGCGCCAAGGGCGTCGATGGCTCCGGTCGCGGTTTGAAAGTGACCAAGACCACAAGATCGGATTGAACACGAACCCTT
>JBCBZX010000114.1:0-8939 GCA_039815105.1 Pseudomonadota bacterium | reverse complement strand
TTTGGCCACCGATGTTTTGCCATATATCGGCGCGCTGGAGACATTTGCTGCGGGGCTCTTTCAAATGTGCGCGCCCGGTGCATTGGTTGGCTTCTCCACAGAGACGCAGCCAGATCAATGGATGGATGGTGAGCCTTGGAAGGTTGGCCCCCACCATCGCTACGCGCATATGCAAGAGTATGTTCGCAAATCACTTTCGGATGCGGGCTTTAACATTATGGATATCAGCTCGGTGACCGTGCGCCTGGAGGAAGGCGAACCGGTTCCTGGCCAGATGTTCCTGGCTGCTAAGCCTCAGGATTGATTTGCAATTTTGACGTCGCACCACAATTTGTCCCGATACGGAACGGGCCGTAACCATCTGGAAAGCGGTAATTTTTTCCGACCAAATTTAGGATTTGGTGACCACCTCTTAGCCCTCTGTTAGGGCGTAACGGCTACAACTGCTCATGTGCCGGGCAACTGGTTCATGGGTGGATCAGGTACTGCGTACCACCTTGCATTTCCCGGCGCGCAAAGTTCAGCCGCCGCGTACTGAGTACGGTCGAACGACCTTAACCGCACTGTCTCCGTCCGCGTATTTTGGCCGGGTGCAGTGCGGTTTTGCATTTTTGCGTTCACCGCTGTCGCCTTCGCTTCGCGGGAGCGGCGCAGTGGCCCCGGTCGCCTCTTGGCTCCTGATCGTTTCAAAAAGTTTTGAAACGATCTATGCGAGCAAGATGGATTCTTTGAACCACATTCCCGCACTCATGTTGCAAGGTACCGGCTCCGACGTCGGCAAGACTGTGCTTGTGGCTGGCCTGTGCCGCTTGTGGGCCAATCGCGGTGTACGGGTTATGCCCTTCAAACCGCAGAACATGTCTAACAATGCGGCTGTCGCTGAAGATGGTGGCGAGATCGGGCGCGCCCAATGGTTGCAGGCGCTTGCCGCGCGTGTGCCCACTTCCGTGCATATGAACCCGGTCTTATTGAAGCCGCAAAGCCAGACGGGCAGCCAAATCGTCGTTCAAGGCAAAGTGGTGGGGCAGGCTAAAGGCCGTGACTATCAAAAGCTGAAGCCCGGACTGTTGAACAAAGTATTGGAGAGCTACAGGCACCTGCGATCACAGTGTGATCTTGTGATTGTGGAAGGCGCTGGCTCGCCGGCGGAGATCAATTTACGCGCTGGCGATATTGCAAATATGGGCTTCGCCACGGCTGCCAACGTGCCAGTTGTGCTGGTGGGCGACATAGACCGAGGCGGTGTGATCGCTTCTTTGGTGGGAACGCACACGATTCTCACGCAAGAGGATCGGGCCATGATCCGCGGCTATCTCATCAACAAGTTCCGTGGTGATGTGACCCTGTTTGACGATGGTTTGACAGCTATCACCCAGCACACGGATTGGCCGTCATTTGGTGTTGTGCCCTATTTGCAAGATGCGGCGCGACTGCCCGCAGAAGATTCGGTGGCTTTGGAGCGGTTGTCGCGGGCGTCCACCGATGCATCGACGCTGGGCAGTTTCCGTATTGCGGTGCCCATGCTCGACCGAATCGCCAACTTCGACGACCTTGATCCGCTGCACGCTGAACCGAATGTTGACCTTATGTTTGTTGCACCTGGGGAAACTTTGCCCGCCGCAGATTTGGTCATCGTTCCCGGCTCAAAATCCACCATCGGAGATTTGGCGCAGTTCCGGGTCCATGGCTGGGACCTGCAATTGAAAACGCATGTCGACAATGGCGGCTCGGTGCTCGGAATTTGTGGCGGGTTTCAGATGCTGGGCACTCAGATTACCGACCCACACTGCATTGAAGGGGATGTGCCGTCAGCCCAAGGCTTGGGGTTGCTGGATGTGCAGACGGTATTGCAGCCAGAGAAAACCGTTCGCAACACGGTTGCCATGGGTGCCGGTCGTTTCAGCGGAGCTGAGATTGAGGGCTATGAAATCCATCTGGGCAAAACTGTGGGCAGTGATATGAGCGCACCGTTTGCCAAGATAGACGGCCGTCATGAAGGTGCCATGTCCCGGTCGGGAAAGGTGATGGGCACCTATCTGCACGGGCTATTCGTTTCAGACGCTTTCCGTCAGGCTTTCTTGAGCCACCTTGGGGCACATGCGGGTGAAACCAACTTCAGGTCTGAGGTGGATGCGGCATTGGACGTTATCGCTGCTCAGTTGGAAGATCTGTTGGACATAAATGCAATGTTTGGGGCCCGACTATGATCACATTTGTTCTGGGCGGTGCCCGTTCCGGCAAATCTGTTTTTGCCGAAAACCTTGTGAAAGCGAATGCTGGGTCGCTCGCCTACATCGCAACAGGCCAGGCCTGGGATCGCGAAATGAAGACGCGGATCGAGCTTCATCAAGAGCGGCGGGCTGACCGATGGCGCACAATTGAAGCCCCCACGGACTTGAAGGCCGGTTTGGAAGCAGCCGATGGCCTGCCGGTTCTGCTCGATTGCCTGACTTTGTGGGTCACCAACATGATGATGCGGGGCGAGCGCGATCCGGACTTTTCCATGGACGCCGCCTTCGCTGACCTGGAAGCGGCACTGGCCGCAACCAGGTCGCATGTCGTGATCGTGTCAAATGAGGTCGGTCAGGGTATCGTGCCGGACAACAAAATGGCACGACAGTTCCGGGACCATGCAGGTACGCTGCACCAGAGAATCGCTGCCATGGCCGATGAAGTTTACTTCGTCACCGCTGGCCTGCCGCAGAAGTTGAAATAGGAAGCCGCAATGCTCGACACTAAAATCCCTTGCACCGTTGTGACCGGCTTTCTGGGCGCTGGCAAAACCACAATAATCCGCAATCTGTTGGCAGATTTAACTGCATCCAACAGTGGTCGCCGTATCGCTTTGATCATCAATGAGTTCGGTGATCTGGGGGTGGATGGGGAAGTGCTGAAAGGGTGTGGAGACGAAACCTGCACCGAGGACGATATCGTCGAGCTCACCAATGGTTGCATTTGCTGCACCGTGGCCGATGATTTTGTGCCAACGATCACAGCATTGTTGGAACGCGAAGAGAGACCCGATCACATTGTGATCGAAACCTCTGGCCTGGCTTTGCCGCAACCGCTTGTCGCAGCTTTCAACTGGCCCGAGATCAAGCCGCGCGTGACCGTGGATGGTGTTGTGACGATTGTGGATAGCGCCGCAGTTGCCGCAGGCCGTTTCGCCCATGACGAGGCCGCCCTGGATGCCCAACGCAAGGCCGATGACAATCTAGACCATGAAAGCCCGCTGGAGGAGCTGTTTGGCGACCAGATCAAGTGCGCTGATCTGATTGTGCTGAACAAAACCGATCTGATCGACGCGGACGCGCTCGCGTCAATTCGCGCCACGGTTCAAGACGAGGCCAAAAATGCTGGAAGCAATGGTGCTGTAAAAATGGTTGAAGCGCGGGAGGGGCGACTGCCTGCCAGCCTGCTTATTGGCCTCGAAAGTGGAGCGGAAGACGATTTGTCAGCCCGCAAGTCTCACCATGAGGCGCATCATGATGATCACGATCATCATAACGACCACGAACATGACCACGATCACGGGCATGGGCACGGGCATAGCCATCACCATCATCACGACCATGACCATGATGAATTCAGCAGCTTTGTGGTTGCCGCTGGCGAGGTTGAAGATGTGGAGGCTTTCAAAACTCGCCTTGCCGAGATCATCAGCGCCCACGATATCTTGCGCTTGAAAGGCTTTGTGGCCGTTGCTGGTAAACCGATGCGGCTGACGGTGCAGGCTGTTGGTACCCGTGTTGATGCCTATTTTGACGGTCCCTTCACCGGGACACGGGAGACGAAACTGGTGGTGATTGGCCTGGCTGATATAGACCCGCTGGTCATCGGCCAAGCCATCATGGCAGCTGCAAAACCAGTCGCAAGCGCCGCCTAGGCTAGCTGTCGGTATGCACCTTCTCGCAGCTCAACAAGGTGCGCTCACAGATGCGGATGAGGCCATTGATTTGGGGCAAAGCCCGGCGGATGTGGTCTTTCTGACGGCTGCGGACACCGAAATCGCGGCCCTAAGCGCTGTGTTGGGTGCTGATGAATGGCCTTTTTCGTTGCGGTGCGCGTCAGTTACGGCCTTGAGCCACAATATGAGTGTGGACCTTTATGCCGATCAAGTGTTGCGCCATGCAAAGCTGATCATCGTTCGCTGTTTGGGTGGGGCAAACTATTGGCGCTACGGGCTTGAAGCCTGTCAGCAGGCTGCCGAGCGTCATGGCGTGCGCTTTATCGCACTTTCCGGTGACGACAAGCCTGACCCATCGCTTGACGAGTTTGGTACTGAGGAACCCGATGTTCGCAATGCTATGTGGGCCTACTTCCGCGAGGGTGGTCCCTCCAACATGTCTGGCGCTTTGGCTGCCATGTCTTTGCTGCTGGCGGACAAGTTTGAAGACGCGCCTGCGGCAAGACCCTTTCTGAATGCGGGCCTGTACTGGCCCGGCGTCAGCGCTCCAACACTGGCCGACTTGAGATCGTTCTGGTCAGCCGATGCGCCCGTGGTGGCGATCAGCTTCTATCGCGCGTTGGTGCAGGCGGGCGGCACCGGGCCGGTGGACGCGCTGATCCAGGCGCTGCGCGATGAAGGGCTCAATGCACTGCCGATATATGTGTCCTCTCTCAAAGACCCGTTCAGCCAGGATGTCGTTCGCAATCTTTGTGGAAGCGCAAACGCGCAATTGACGGTCAATCTAACTGGCTTTGCCGTCGGCAAGGCCGGCGGGGGTGGGGAAATTGGAACGGTGTTGGATGAGGGCGGGCGACCAGTCATTCAGGCTATTCTTGCCAGCACGGATGAAGAGCGGTGGCGCGACAGCGCCCAGGGGCTGACGGCGCGCGACCTGGCCATGAACATCGCGCTGCCTGAGGTGGACGGCCGCCTCATCGGGCCCGCCATTGCTTTCAAATCCGCTGAGGCCTGGAACGAGCAAACCGAAACCAACATCGTTTGCCATGTTCCGGTGCTTGATCGGTGTGTTGCAGTGGCCAAGCTGGCCGCCAAAACCGTTTCGCTGAACACCAAATCGACAGCCGACAAGCGTGTCGCGATCATTCTGGCCAACTATCCCAATAGAGACGGCCGTCTGGGCAATGGCGTCGGCCTGGACACGCCAGCGGGAACCATTGAAGTACTGCGGGCTATGGCGGAGAACGACTACCCCGTCGCCGCCATTCCCGAGGATGGAAATGCCCTAGTCGAGCATTTGATGGCTGGTCCGACCAACGCTGCGACCGATGGTCGGGATATTCGAGAAGTCATTTCTGTAAGCGATTACAATGACTTCTTTGCGGGACTGCCTGCTCAGATTCAGAATCAAGTGGTTGAAAGATGGGGGCAGCCGACGGCCGATCCGTTTTTCCTGGCAAAGTATGACGCATTCACTCTCCCTCTGTGCAAGTTTGGAGAAACCTTCGTCGGCATACAGCCTGCCCGGGGGTACAACATCGACCCAAAGGACACCTATCATTCTCCCGATCTGGTGCCGCCCCATGGCTACATTGCTTTCTACGCCTATTTGCAGGCTCGGGCTGATGCTGTTGTGCACATGGGAAAACACGGCAATCTTGAATGGTTGCCCGGCAAGGCGCTGGCGCCCAGTACCGCGTGTTGGCCAGAAGCGCTGCTGGGGCCGCTGCCAAACATCTATCCCTTTATAGTCAATGATCCAGGCGAGGGCACACAGGCCAAGCGGCGCAACCATGCGGTGATTGTTGATCACCTCACGCCGCCGCTCACCCGTGCGGAGACGTATGGGCCGCTAGCTGACCTGGAAGCTTTGGTGGATGAGTATTATCAGGCGGTGGGCACTGACCCGCGCCGGGTCAGCTTGTTGAAGCGTGACATCATGCAGACGGTCGAGGCTGTAGGATTGGATGCAGATGCGTCCATCAACGGCACGGACAGCGATGATGAAAAGCTTGAAAAGCTGGATGCTTATCTGTGCGATCTCAAAGAGATGCAAATCCGCGACGGCTTGCACATTTTTGGCGTTGCGCCTGAGGGTCGATTGGCGCGGGATTTGGTGGTGGCGCTCGCCCGCCTGCCGCGTGGCACGGGTGAAGATGGCGACGCGAGCCTGCACCGGGCCATAGCTGATGGCTTGGAGCTCGATTTCGATCCCCTCGACTGCGCGATGGAGCAGCCTTGGAACGGGTTGAGGCCGGACATCCTGTCGGCAGTCAGCGATGATATGTGGCGAACGAACGGAGATACCGTTGAACGGATTGAACTGCTGGCGGCGGAATTGGTTGATGGTCTGTTGAATGCGTCTTCCAGCTTGCCCCTTGGCGAAAACAAGGCTGCGATTGAGGCGGTGAGCGGGGATGGCGCTGTGGCCCAGGTATTGGCCCAAATCCGCAACGAGATTGCGCCCTCCGTTGCCGCTTGCGGCGCTGCGGAAATTGCTGGCATTTTGGCTGGGCTCGAGGGCGTGCATGTGCCGCCCGGCTCGTCGGGCGCGCCAACACGTGGCCGTTTGGATGTGTTACCAACGGGCCGGAACTTCTACTCGGTGGACAGCCGGGCCGTGCCGACCCCCACGGCATGGGAGTTGGGGCGGAAATCAGCTGAGCTCGTCATCGCCCGGCACGTTCAAGACCATGGGGATTGGCCCATATCGTTCGGCCTGTCGGCATGGGGAACATCCAACATGCGCACGGGGGGCGACGATATCGCCCAGGCATTGGCTTTCATTGGCGCGAAGCCGGTCTGGGATGGCGCGTCCCGCCGCGTGACCGGTTATGAGATCACACCGCTGGCGGCTCTTAAGCGCCCACGCGTTGATGTGACCTTGCGCATTTCCGGCTTCTTCCGGGACGCATTTCCAGCGCAGATAGCGCTGTTTGACCAGGCAGTGCGGGCCATCGCAGCGCTGGACGAACCAGAGGACCAGAACCCGATCGCCGCGCGGTTTGCCAAGGAGAAGGCTGAAAAACTGGCGTCTGGTATGGCAGCGGCTCAAGCTGATGCGGAGGCCGGCTACCGCGTTTTCGGCTCAAAGCCGGGAGCTTATGGCGCGGGCCTGCAAGCGCTTATAGACGAGAAGGGCTGGGATGATACCGCTGATCTGGCCGAGAGCTATATGATCTGGGGCGGATATGCCTATGGCGCCAGAACCGAAGGCGAAAACGCGCGTGCCACGTTTGAGCGCCGTTTGGCTGGTGTTGAAGCCGTGCTTCACAATCAGGACAATCGCGAACACGACATCCTCGATAGCGATGACTATTACCAGTTCGAAGGCGGCATGACAGCGGCCGTGGAAGCCGCCTCCGGCATGCGTCCAACTGTCTATCACAATGATCACTCCCGGCCAGAGCGGCCGGTCGTGCGCCGATTGGAAGAAGAGATCGGCCGGGTGGTGCGTGCCCGGGCTGCAAACCCCAAATGGATCGCTGGTGTTATGCGCCATGGCTATAAGGGGGCCTTCGAGATGGCAGCTACCGTGGACTATCTGTTCGCATTTGCGGCGACCACGGGGGCTGTACGCGACCACCATTTTGCAGTGTTGCACGACGCTTATCTTGGAGATGAAGCCGTGCGCGTTTTCCTTAAGGAGAATAACCCAAACGCGTTGCGCGAAATGGCCGACCGGTTCGATGAGGCAATCACACGCGGATTGTGGACGCCGCGCCGCAACGCAGTTCAACTTGAGCTAGACCAGATTAGAGCGGAAGTGAGGAAGATTTAGATGGCCATCGACACATCGAATATGACCGAAGAAGAGCTCAATGCGCGCCACGCCGAAAAGATGAAAAAGAAGAAGGCTGCGCGGGACAAGATGATCGCCACCAAGACCATCGAGAAGGGCCTGCTCATGGTCCACACAGGCAAGGGCAAGGGCAAGTCTACTGCGGCGTTCGGCATGGTTTTCCGGTCCTTGGGCAATGGCATGAAGGTGGCCGTGGTTCAGTTCGTCAAAGGGAAATGGGGCACGGGCGAACGGGTGATATTGGAAAAACTGGGCGATCAGGTTTCCCTGGCCACGATGGGAGAAGGTTTCACTTGGGAAACGCAGGACCGTGCGCGCGATATCGAAGCGGCTCGTCAGGCCTGGGAAAAAGCGAAGGCATTCATCCTTGATGGTGAGCACGATATGGTATTGCTCGACGAATTGAACATCGTTCTTCGGTATGACTATCTGCCGCTTGATGAAGTTCTTGAAGTGCTTGGCCAACGCCCTGAGATGAAGCACGTTATCATCACTGGGCGCAACGCCAAGGAAGATCTGATCGAAGCCGCCGATCTGGTGACTGAGATGGAAATGGTGAAGCACCCCTTCCGAAGTGGTGTGAAGGCTCAGAAGGGTGTGGAGTTTTAAGGTCTCTGCGAGTCAGATAGCACCGATGAATGCCTGTTGAATCTGATCTGTACGCGCCAGTCAAAGCCTTCCTCGAAGGGCAGAGCTATGAGGTGAAAGGTGAGGTTGGAGCTGCAGATGTGGTGGCGGTTCGCGGGGCTGAGCCACCTGTTATCGTGGAGCTAAAGACCAGCTTTTCGCTCACACTTTTGCATCAGGCCGTTGAGCGGCAAGCCGTCACGGACAGCGTTTACATTGCGGTGCCACGTGGCAGCGGCAAGCCCTTCAGGGCGGCGTTGAAGCGCAATATGACGCTTTGCCGCCGATTGGGTTTGGGCTTAATCACCATTCGCCAGAAGGACGGATTTGTGGAGGCGCATCTCGATCCGGGTCCTTACAAGCCGCGCATCTCCAAAGTTAAGGGCCAGCGTCTGCTGCGGGAATTTACCCGTCGTGTGGGCGACCCAATGGCGGGGGGCAGCTCAAAAACACGGCCCATGATCACAGCTTACCGGCAAGACGCGCTACGCTGCGCCGTCTGCCTACATCAGAACGGACCCACTAAAGCATCCATTGTTGCAAAGCTTAGTGAAGTGGAGCGCGCCCGGCCCATCATGTCTGCAGATCACTATGGGTGGTTTG
>JBCBZX010000454.1:0-1727 GCA_039815105.1 Pseudomonadota bacterium | reverse complement strand
CGCGGGTTCTCTGTCCGGATTTTCAAACCTGAAAGCCGTCTTTTCCCTGGGTGCTGGGGTCGATCATGTTTTCTCGGATGATGATCCACCGGACGTGCCGATTGTGCGGGTAGTGGCCGATGATCTTTCAAACCGCATGGCGGAATATGTGGTCTGGCATTGCCTGGATCTTCTGCGTCAGGGTCCGAAATATCGTTACCAGCAAACCGAGCGCGTTTGGCACGAAGATCGTGGACAGCCCTCGGCGGATGAGCTCACCATCGGCATTTTGGGTATAGGCAAGATCGGCACCAAATGCGCTGAACGGCTCGCGCCCTTCGGTTTCAGTCTGGCTGGTTGGTCACGCTCGAGAAAGTCGATGACTGGCGTCAAGACCTATGCGGGCCAAGACGAGCTGCACGACTTTCTGGGCGCCAGCGACATTGTGGTTTCATTGCTACCACTGACAGACGAGACGCGTGGAATGATCGATGCGTCCTTCCTGAACGCCATAAAGCAGGACGGCTATTTTGGTGCCGGAATGCTGATAAATGCGGGGCGCGGTGGCCTGCAATCGGAGGCCGATATTATTGCTGCGCTGGACACTGGCACATTGGGCCACGCCGTCTTGGATGTGTTCGAAACCGAGCCGCTACCGGAGAACAGCGCCTTATGGGCGCACCCTAAAGTCACCATCACGCCCCATGCTGCAGCCATGAGTTCGCCAAAGTCGTTGTTGCCGCCCATGGTTGAACAGATGCGTGCGCACGACCGGGGAGAGCTGTTTGAAAACGTCGTCGACCGCAAAGCTGGCTACTAGATGCCGACCCGCCGCAAGCCAGTCGGCCGCTCATACAAATTGGCAATACGCTCCACAGCCTCGTCCAACGGCTCTTCGACTGCGCTCATATTGCGAGCGTTGCAGTGAACGAGATTATTTGACGTGGAAACCAAGCCCACGTGGCCCCGCCAGAACACGAGGTCACCTGCCTGGAGCTCAGCTAATGGCGTATCGGGGTCCAACTCCTCACCCAGCGTGGCCGCCTGCATGTCGCTGTCTCGGAACGCAAATGTTCCCGCCATGCGCAGAGCGAGCTGCACAAAGGCTGAACAATCAGCTCCCATGGCGCTGCGTCCAGCCCAGAGATAGGGCGTGCCAAGCAAGCCGTATGCGGTGGAAATCCAATCGGCTTGTACATGGTCGACGGGCGCAAGATGGGGGGCGTATAGCGCGGTGCCATCCACCAGCTCCGCATAGGACCCATTGGATGTGTCGTGGAACTGTTTGACAGTCACTTCGCTGGCCAATGAGACTGGCGAGATCACCGGCGCTTTGAGATCGGGCGCTGTGTATAGAAAGGTACGAGGTACCACCACGCGGTGGGTCGGCGGCACGGGCTCACCAAGCGCATCCAGCTTGCAATAGCCCTGATAATCATCCCACCCGCTCTGCACCCAAACCCAGCCATCGGCTTGTGCATGCACTTCGACGCGCTCACCGAACAGCAATTGACTGTCCAGCGCGGCATCATCCGACGGCGCGGCCCTCAGATCTAGCACGGCCTGGCGAACCTGCATGGCACGGGGCGATTGCCACGCCCCATATGGCAGTTGGCACGTCTTCCAGCTGGGGCGAAAATGATGGAGAGACGTGCGGGGCGACGTCACGCGCTAGCCGCCATAGCGTTGTTCCAAAAGCTCAAACAAAGCGCGAACCCCCTGCGCCTCTCCGCCCACCCGAGCCTGGG
>JBCBZX010000407.1:0-2369 GCA_039815105.1 Pseudomonadota bacterium | reverse complement strand
GCCAAACTGCCGGACGGTTTTGAAGTCATCGCCCACTCCCCCGGTGCGCCCTTCGCCATCGCAGGCGATGAGGGCCGAAAATATTACACCACAATGTTTCATCCCGAAGTGGTGCACACGCCCGATGGCGCCAAGCTGCTGAGCAATTTCGTGCACAAGGTGTGCGGGCTAAAGGGAAATTGGTCCATGGCTGCCTATCGCGAGCAGGCGGTGGAGGCCATTCGTGCGCAGGTGGGTGAAGATGGCCATGTGATCTGCGGCCTGTCCGGCGGCGTTGACTCCTCTGTTGCTGCCATGCTGATCCATGAGGCCATTGGCGACCGGCTGACCTGCATATTGGTCGACCATGGTCTGATGCGCATGAATGAGGCCGCCGATGTTGTGGCGATGTTCGAAGAGCATACGGACCTCAAAGTTGTTCATGTGGACGCCGTCGACAATTTTATCGATGCGTTGGAAGGCGATGCTGACCCGGAAACCAAACGTAAAACCATCGGTCGCCTCTTCATCGAAACCTTTGAGGCTGAGGCCAAAAAGCTTGAGGCCAATCAGGGTGTGAAATTCGGATTCCTCGCCCAGGGCACGCTTTATCCGGATGTTATTGAGAGTGTCTCGGCCACAGGTGGGCCGTCGGTTACCATTAAGAGCCACCACAATGTCGGCGGCTTACCTGAGCGCATGAACATGGCGCTGGTGGAACCGCTGCGCGAATTGTTTAAGGATGAGGTGCGGGTGTTGGGGCGAGAGCTGGGCTTGCCGGACAGTTTCATCGGTCGCCACCCATTTCCTGGTCCCGGATTGGCCATTCGCTGTCCGGGTGGCGTGAGCCGAGACAAGCTCGATATTTTGCGCAAGGCTGACGCGATCTATCTGGATGAAATTCGCAAGGCGGGCCTTTACGATACGATATGGCAGGCGTTCGCCGTCTTGCTACCGGTCCAAACCGTTGGCGTGATGGGCGATGGGCGAACCTATGAATTTGTGTGCGCGTTGCGGGCGGTCACATCGGTGGACGGCATGACGGCGGATTTCTATCATTACGATATGGAATTTCTGGGTCGGGCCGCAACGCGCATTATCAACGAAGTCCACGGCATCAATCGGGTTGTCTACGATGTTACCAGCAAGCCACCGGGCACGATTGAGTGGGAGTAGCGCGCGCTTTCTTCGCAAGGGCTAAGAAACGTTAATCCGGCCAGACGGTCCGTGAAATGGATGATATTGCCCGGCACTGTTTTGCACAGACGGGGTTTTGCACAGACGGGGCGGCTGCCACTTGTGTGGAACCATCATGCTGCCCCCACGTTGATCCGGTATACCCCATCAATGAGAGGAGCCTATCTTGGACCTTCTGCGCGTTATTCTTTCCATCCTTTTGCCCCCTGTCGGTGTGTTTCTCACCGTCGGCTTTGGCGGTCATTTCTGGCTGAATATTCTTCTGACAATCCTGGGCTACATTCCGGGTGTGGTTCACGCCGTTTGGATCATCGCCCGCAAGCGCCCAATGGCTGTCTAATCCGAAATTCGCTTTGTGAAGATATATCGAAACAAGGATGGCCCGCCCTTTTGGCGGGCCGTTTTGCTAGAGGAGTGTATTCAAAGGCTGTGGGCCAGCCGGTTCTGTGCTGGCGCCGCTTGTTGAAGCGTGTGCTGCGCGTTCGCTTCACGTTTTAGAACCCTCGCCTGACAGGCTTGTCACTTGCGCGCGCTCGCCGCTCTGCGCAAAAGGCACCATGTCTTTACCAGCCCTTGCTGCCCTTCTCGTGGTCGTTTTGACCGCCTTTGCCGCCAACTCCATTCTTGGCCGTGTTGCCTTGGAAGATGGGTTGATCGATGCCGCGTCTTACACCGCCATTAGACTTGGCTCGGGGGCGGTCATGCTCGTCTTCCTCGTGACCATGCGCTCCGGTCCGGCGGGCCTGCAGCTTGCATCCTCGCTCAAGACAGGCCGCACTGCCGGTATGGCTGTTGCGCTGTTTGCCTATGCGGCGCTCTTCTCCTTCGCATATCTTGAGCTCGGGGCAGCGTTGGGCGCACTGGTTCTGTTTGCTGCGGTGCAAATCACGATGATCGGCCACGGCATCGCGTCGGGCACACGCCTTGGGCCGGTGGAGTGGCTGGGCGTGGCGATTGCGATTGGTGGGTTTTTCTACCTCGTTGCACCGGGTGCCATGGGAGTGGTTGGCGGGCCTGATATTGGCGCCACCATTTTGATGACCGTTTCGGGCGTGGCCTGGGGGGTGTATTCCATTGTTGGGCGCGGTGCTTCTGACCCGCTGGGGGACACTGCGCGCAATTTTCTTTTGGCTACACCCTTGGGTATCCTGACGGTGACCTTGTTCGGGTAGGGGTTGTCTGCGTCGCCGGTG
>JBCBZX010000162.1:0-6895 GCA_039815105.1 Pseudomonadota bacterium | reverse complement strand
TGTTCTTCACCATCGCATTTGCCGCCGGGTTTGCTTTTCTGGGCGAAAATGATGGTTTTGCGCTGGAGAACGCCCCGTTCCTCGCCGTCAGTGCAGCTGAGGCGCCGCGCTGGATGTCATGGGCTGTGGGTGATCTTGCGGTAAAATTACTTATGGGCCTTGTGATGCTGATCCCATATGGCGTGCTGCGCAATGTCATTGCGAGCAAAGAACCGATTGCAGCCTAACCGTCGTAGCGGAACTCGAGATATACCGTCTGCTGCAAGAAGCTGAGATTGTCGTCGGAAATCAAACTGATGACAGTCTCGCCCTGTCTGTTCTGCCAGACGCTTATGCCCTCCATATTATCAATGGATTGACCGAGATTTGCCTCCATCAATATGGGTCCGTCCACGGTTTGGCCGGGGCGAATGTCACCGCTGTCGATGAGCCGGATACGCATGCCCAGACCTTTTGAAAGGCTGAACCTGCGCTCCAGCAGCAAAAGCTTGCCATCTGGCAGGAAGGCTGCGTCTGTGACGTTAAAATCATCGCGCGTTTTCACAAAGAATGTGCCGCGCCGTCCGCCCGCCAGGACAAATGCGAACAAATCACCCTGGGGATTTATGCTGCCCTCCGAAATGGCCACCAAATTATCCGCGCCCACAACGGATGTGGCGGGAGCAATGGCCAAGGCCTCTAAGCCTTCATTTTGGCGCAGCTCGTGCACCGGGAAGGGATAGGGCACTTGGCGCACAAACTTCGGAGAGCCATTGGCCGACACACTGTATTCCCGCACCACATCCAGACGCTCGAACGAAACAAAGGCCCGATCGCCCAACACGGCCAACCCCTCGGCATCCTTATCGCGCTTGCGGGCCGCCACCTCGCCTGATGGGCCCACCACATCTGAAAATTGGGCAAAAACCAACTTTTGAACCGCGCCGCCATCACCGCGCTGGAGACGGGCACGCAGCCATTTTCCCCGGTCACTGATTGCCAAAAATGCGGTACCGCCCTCGCCGATGCGCAGGCCAGAGAACCCGCCAAACTCACGGTGATCAGCAGTCAAGACACCACCGCGCAGATAGGTGAAGCTACCAAACTTGGTGGTGGCTGGTTGAGAAGCGTCGAAGCTCGGAATGGCTTCCCACGCAATCGCAATCTTATCTTGTGCAAGGGCGCCGTGGGACATGACCGCGCTGACAAGACCAGCGACGAACAGATGCCGTGCTCCAAAACGCCCAGGCACGGCGGTCAGCTGGCCCGCTTCAATCGACCAAGGCCTTTGCGCCCGGACAATTTTTCCTCGGTGAACAGCTCGGCCAATTGATCCGTCATGGCCCCGGCCAGCTCCTCGGCGTCGAGAATGGTCACCGCACGACGATAGTAACGTGTGACGTCGTGGCCGATGCCGATGGCCAATAGCTCCACCGGGCTCTTATCCTCGATCTCGGAGATCACATATCGCAAATGCTTCTCGAGATAATTTCCCGGGTTCACCGACAAAGTGGAGTCGTCCACCGGTGCGCCATCGGAGATCATCATCAGGATCTTGCGCTGCTCCGGGCGACCGATCAGGCGCTCATGGGCCCAGGTCAGCGCTTCACCGTCAATGTTCTCCTTCAGATGCCCTTCGCGCATCATCAGGCCGAGATTGTTACGGGCCCGGCGCCATGGGGCGTCCGCCGCTTTGTATATGATGTGACGCAAATCATTTAGGCGGCCGGGTCCAGCGGGCTTACCGGCATGGAGCCATTTCTCACGGGCCGAACCGCCCTTCCAGGCGCGGGTCGTAAAACCAAGAATTTCGACTTTAACGCCGCAGCGTTCCAGGGTCCGCGCCAGAATGTCTGCACAGGTGGCGGCAACCGTTATGGGCCGCCCGCGCATGGAGCCCGAATTGTCCAGCAGCAGGGTCACCACCGTGTCGCGGAACTCGGTGTCCTGCTCCATCTTGAACGAGAGCGGCTGCATGGGATCGGTAACAACACGCACGAGGCGGGCCGCATCCAGATAACCTTCTTCCAGATCGAAGTCCCAGGCTCTGTTTTGCTGGGCGAGGAGTTTTCGCTGGAGGCGATTCGCCAAGCGGCCCACAACGCCCTGAATATTGGTTAGCTGCTTGTCGAGGAAGGCGCGAAGACGCGCCAGTTCAGCCTCGTCGCACAAATCTTCGGCCTTAAGCACTTCGTCAAACTCGCTGGTGAAAACCGAATAATCTAAATCCACCGGCATGGATCCGAATGGCAAATCCGGGCGCTGCGGTTCGCCCGGGCTTTCCGCTTCCGCGTCGCTATCGTCCGGCGATTCATCGTCAGACATGTCCTGCGTCTGCATCTCGCCTTCTTGATTTTCGTCCGAGATCTCATCGCTTTCTTCAGGCATCGCATCTTCTGATGAGGCATCCATCTCCTCATTCTCGCGCTGCGTGTCGTCGGCGTCGGATTCGTCGTTCTCGCTATCGGCCTCCTGTTCCTCGTCCTCAGTCTCGTCCTCTCGCTCGCCCAGTTCGTCGGCCAGCTCCAGACTTGAGATCAGGTCACGCACGCCGTCCGCGAACGCCTTCTGATCATTTATGTCCCCCAGCAAATTATCGAGACTGTCGCCGGCGCGTTCTTCGATCCACTCCTGCCACAGATCCAGCATGGCAGCGCCTTCGGGTGGATGCGGCTTGCGGGTGAGTTTCTGACGCACGAGCAGCGCCAGCGCCTCTTCCATCGGCACCTGGGTGCGGTCGGCAGCGGCGTGGTAGCCAGCCCGCGCGATCCGGTCGCCGAGCATGGCGTCGAGATTGTCCGATACGCCGGGCATAGCATTGGACCCAATTGCCTCCACCCGCGCCTGCTCCACCGCATCATAGACTGCGCGGGCATTGGGGCCGACCGGCGCATTGCGATTGTGAGTTGCCAAATCATGCACCGACCGGCGCAAAGCCATGGCGTCGGAAAGGCCGCGCGTCACCAGCACATCGTTCATCGACGCGCGCTTTGGCAGCTCCTGCAGACGGGCCGTGTCGCCGGACATCATGGCGCGGTCTTTGGTGAAGACCACATCCATTTCGCCATCTTCCGCCAGCGCCCGCAGGCAAGCCTCCGTCGCCCGTTTGAAGGGCTCCGGGTTTGTCGCCGGGGCACCGGGGGCACGGCTGGAATTGTCGCCTGCCTTAGCCGGGGGTTTGGGAAGTTTGCTCATGTGTCAGCCCGAAGCTCCGATCTCTGCCTCTCTCTGATAGGGAGAGGTATAGTAAGACTTCCGCGTAGCGGTTAGCCGCGCTAGGGTGAGGGTGCGCAGTGCAAAATAGACATCTCGCCCCCTCATCCAAGTCTCACTACGCCCACGCAGGCGAGGTAGACTATCCTTCCCTCCAATGGGGAGAAGGGAGTATCAAACACTAACCCAGCACCAGATTGACGGTGCTTTCCGCCAGCTCTTCGCCAAATGCACGCTGGTAGAACTCGGCGATCGTTGGCCGCTCCAGCTCGTCACATTTGTTCAAGAAGGTCAGGCGGAAGGCCATGGAGATATCGTCGAAAATGGATGCGTTTTCAGCCCAAGTGATCACGGTCCGTGGGCTCATGACAGTGGAAATATCACCATTGATGAAGGCAGAACGCGTCATCTCGGCAACGCGCACCATGGAGCCGACGGTCTCGCGGCCTTCCTTGCCCCGGAACTTTTCATTCTTGGACAGCACCACCCCGACCTCATGCTCAAATGGCAGATAGTTGAGCTGGGTGACGATGGACCAGCGGTCCATCTGCGCCTGGTTGATCTGCTGTGTGCCGTGGTAAAGGCCCGTAGTGTCGCCCAGACCCACCGTATTTGCGGTGGCGAAGATACGGAACGCCGGGTGTGGCTCGATCACGCGGCTCTGGTCGAGCAGGGTCAAGCGGCCAGAGCTTTCGAGCACACGTTGAATAACAAACATCACGTCCGGGCGACCGGCATCATATTCGTCGAACACAAGCGCGACATTGTTCTGATAGGCCCAGGGCAGAATACCGTCTTTGAACTCGGTGACCTGCTTGCCATCCTGCAGGACGATGGCGTCCTTGCCCACAAGATCGATACGGCTGACGTGGCTGTCGAGATTGATCCGCACGCAGGGCCAGTTGAGGCGAGCGGCGACCTGCTCAATGTGGGTGGACTTACCCGTGCCATGGTAACCGGTGACCATGACCCGGCGATTGTGCGCGAAGCCTGCCAGAATTGCGAGCGTGGTGGGCTTGTCGAACAAATAGTCCGGGTCGGCTGCAGGCACGTGCTCGGTGCGCTCGGAATAAGCTGGCACTTCAAGCGTGCTTTCGAAACCAAATAGGTCACTCACCTTTACAGTCGTGTCCGGCATGGCACCTGCAGCCGGGGCCATTGTTGTGTTTGCCATGATATTCCCTTGAATGTTCGTCGTGCCGGAAGCCGCTATTGACCCGAAGGCGCTAGCAAAGGTTCGCAGCCTTCAATTGTTTATATGCCTTGATAATGTCGGCGAGGCGGTCTTCATTTGTCCGATCGCCGCCATTGGCATCCGGGTGGTAGCGCTTCACCAGATCCTTATATTTCGCCTTGATATCGTCCGAGGTGGCAGCAGCTGTGAGACCCAGCGTCTCCATGGCCTTGCGTTCCAGCGGTTTGAGCTTACGCACACGCGGGCCCGACGAGCCGGACACGGGGCGCACACCAGCGGCCCGGGCGCGAAAGCCATAGGGGTCGCGCAGCCGGGCCTTTTCAGCGTCCGCGCCACTGCGCTCTTCAGACTGGTCAGGAGCCTGCGCACCGGCACGGTTCGTGCCCATGGCCCAAGTGGGGCGGTGCCCGGTGGCGGCCTCCTTTTGGAAGCGGGCGATCGACTCTTTATCCAGGCCCTGAAAATAGTTGTAATTCTTGTTGTATTCACGAACGTGGTCGAAGCAGAACCACACATATTGGCCGTCACTGTCACGGCCCATGGGGGCCTTATGGGTGGCCGGCTTGTTGCATCCTTCCCACGCGCAAACGGGCCCCTCAGACTTAGCATTGGGGGCCTTGGCGTTCTTTTTGACGCGAATTTTGTCGAAATATTTTGAGGAAGGTTCCATCGTGTCCGTTATGGCGTTTGAACGCGCCAGATCAAGCTGAGCGTTCGCCGCAGTCAGTTCATTTGGTGTGGCGACCTTGAAGAGTGCCGGGGTCGCAAAGGGCAACGACTTCTGCCACGATTCCGGCTAAAGAGAAAGACCAGTAGCGCCATAAGTCGAGCCATACAGGAGACCCGCCATGAACGCACCTCAACAAGGCCCAATTGCCGCGCGCATGGAAGCTAAGCTTCAGGCAGCATTTTCGCCCTCAAGGTTAGAGGTGATCAATGAAAGTCATATGCATGCTGGCCATGCTGGCGACAATGGAACCGGCGAAAGCCATTTTCGCGTCCGCATAAAGGCGGACAGCCTCGGCAATCAAACGCGTGTGGCGCAGCACAGAGCCATAAATACGGCGCTGGCCGAGGAATTGTCAGGCGCTGTGCACGCTTTGGCTATTGACGTGCAGCGCTGACATCAGGCCCTGGTTTTGTACCAGGGAATGCGCGGTAAATGATGCTTGAAGCTGCGCCAGATGCACACAAGGGCAAAATAGATGCTTGAGAGGACAAAGATACCGTACCAAACCCAGTAGAGCGGCGCGCCCAGCAACAGGCACAGAATCGACATGCTCCAAAAACATGTCACGGTGAGCGTGGTTTTGCGCAGAGCGCGCACGCGCAGTGGATGCACATATTTCCACGGCACAAATGTCAGCACCGACAGCACCGCTATCGTCACAAGATTGGTGATCGGGGTTGTATCCAAGAGATAGAAGTAAAGCACGGCAACATTCCAAAGTGCTGGAAAGCCGACAAAATAGAAATCGTCACTTTTCACATTCACATTGGAGAATGTGTAGGTGGACACCGCCAGAATGGTTGCGGCCGCTATGGTCTCCCAACCCGTCGGTACAAGCTCGAACCAGTAGATCATCAGGGCTGGCACAGCGACATAGGTGAAATAGTCTATGACATTGTCGAGGACGGCGCCATCGAAGGTGGGCACAACTTCCTTCACCCGGAACCGCCGAGCCAATGTGCCATCAATACCATCGACAAACAGCGCAACGCCAAGCCACAGGAACGTGGCCACCTCCTGGCCCTGTAGCAAGGAGACCATCGCCAAAAAGCCAAACACGATGCCAGATGCGGTGAAGGCATGCACAGCCCAAGCCACGGCACGGTCGCGCACGGGGTGTTTGATGGTTTGGGCTGCTGTCTCGTCAGTCATGCTCTATATTTGTGGAGCCATGGCGGTAAGGCAAGCGATCAATCCAGCGCTCGAAGTCTGAGCTTGGTGATACGGTTGCGCTCGCGGCGCAGCACGGAGAATCGCTTGCTGTGGAATGTGAAGACCTGTTTTTCCTCAGGTATCATTTGGGCCTCATGGATAAGTAACCCAGCGACGGTGGTCGCCTCATCGTCTGGCAAAGACCAATCGAGAGCGCGGTTGAGGTCGCGGATGGGCACTGCGCCATCAACCACAACCGAGCCATCGGCGTCTTGCTTGACGCCGGACATTTCAAGGTCGTGCTCGTCGGCAATCTCACCCACGATCTCTTCAATGATATCCTCCAAGGTCACCAATCCTTCCGTCTCGCCATACTCGTCCACCACGATGGCCTGGTGGGCTTTGCGGCGCAGAAACGCGTTCAACTGATCTTCCAGCGTGGTGGAGTCGGGGACGAACCAGGGTTCGGCCGCGATCTCCATCAGATTCAGATCAGTTGGCTTATTATTGGTGCGGGCCAGCGCCCGGAGCAGATCCTTGGCGTGGATAATGCCAACGATGTTCTCGGTGGAGCCGCGCCATAGTGGAATGCGCGTGAAAGGCGCGTCCAGAATTTGCGCCACCAG
>JBCBZX010000120.1:0-8689 GCA_039815105.1 Pseudomonadota bacterium | reverse complement strand
GTTTGAATGGGGGGTGCGCGCCGATGGCGTGCAGACAGGGTCTGTGGAGTTGGGCGCTGTTGCGCAGCGTTTTATCTCCAACCTGTTTTCCAACCCCATTGTGGTGGGTATTCTGGCGGGATGGGCATGGCGGCTGACCGGTTGGCCGCTCCCTGAACTGGCGGACAAGCTGACGGCGCAGCTGGCATCGGTGGCCGGTCCCGTGGCGCTGTTTGCCATCGGCTTGGCGCTGATTCAGTTTGGTTTCAGGTCCAATTTTCGCCAAGCGCTCGCGACGGCTTCGGTGAAATTGTTCTTCATGCCGACAATTGTACTCGGCGTTGGCTTGCTGGTCGGTCTACCGCCCTTGGCTTTGCAAGTTGCGGTCGCTTCAGCCGCCCTGCCATCGGGCGCCAATCCCTATTTGATAGCAACGCATTTCGGCACGGGGCAGGGGCTCGCCTCCAATGCTATGACAATTGGCACCGCCATATCGGCGGCAAGTGTGTTGTTTTGGTTGCTTGTGGTACAGACGATAGCGCCCATTGGTTGAAACCCAGGCGCTGAAACCCAGGCTTTCTGCTCATAATTGAGACTGTCAGTGCCACTTATTTGCGCGGGGCAATAGACGCGCCTCATATTCCGGTTTTATGGGTAGCGCAGGTTTATTACATAAAGAGGGAAAGACCTTGGCAGTTTCGTCCATTCCACAGCTTCTGGTCCACGAAGAAGCCGACAATGTCGGCGTCGTGGTCGTTGAGGGCCTTACAGCGGGCACCGAGATGCTCTGCGTCGTCACCCACGACAATTCGTCTTTTGAGCTTGGCACCAAACACGATGTGCCGATTGGTCATAAGGTGGCTTTGAAAGATCTCAAGGCTGGCGATACGGCCATCAAATATGGCGAAGATATTGGCAAGTTTATAGCCGACGTAGCCAAGGGCGAGCACGTCCACACCCATAATCTTAAAACCAAACGCTGGTAGGTCCGCATCATGTCTGCTTCAAAATACTCGAACATGACGTTCCACGGCTACCGCCGCGACAATGGTCGCGTGGGCGTCCGCAACCATGTCTTGCTGCTTCCGGTGGACGATATTTCCAACGCTGCTTGCGAGGCCGTTGCCAACAACATCAAGGGTACGCTTGCCATTCCCCACGCTTATGGCCGCCTACAGTTTGGTGAAGATCTGGAAACACATTTCCGCACCATTATTGGCACCGGCGCTAACCCGAATGTCGCCGCCGTCGTGGTGATCGGTATTGAGCCCGGCTGGACCGATAAGATCGTGGCTGGCATCGCCAAAACCGGCAAGCCGGTCTGGGGCATTTCGATTGAACAAAAGGGTGATCTCGAGACCATCCGCCAGGCATCGCACAAAGCCAAAGAGTTTGTGCACTACGCCACTGAGCTGCAGAAAGAAGAGTGCTCTATCTCCGAATTGTGGGTCTCCACCAAATGCGGTGAAAGTGACACGACCACTGGTCTAGGCTCCTGCCCGACCGTCGGCAACATGTTCGACAAGCTTCTGCCGGAAGGCATTTACGGCTTCTTCGGTGAAACATCCGAAATCACCGGTGCTGAGCACATCTGCCAGAAAAAGGCGATCAATGAAGAAGTTGGCGAGCGCTGGTACAAAATGTGGAAAGCCTATCAGGACGAGGTGATTTTCGCGCACCAGACCGATGATCTGTCTGACAGCCAGCCCACCAAAGGCAACATTGAAGGCGGCCTGACCACCATTGAAGAAAAAGCCCTGGGCAACCTTGAGAAGATCGGCCGCACGAGCCGCTACATCGATATTCTCGAGCCTGCTGAGCAGCCTGAAAGCGGTAAGGGCCTGTACTTCATGGGCTCATCGTCTGCCGCCGCCGAGTGCGTCACGCTCATGGCCGCCGGCGGAGCGGTGGTGCACACGTTCCCGACCGGGCAGGGCAATGTGGTGGGTAATCCCATCGTGCCCGTGATCAAGATCACGGCCAACCCGCGCACCGTGCGTACTATGGGTGAGCATGTGGACGTGGATGTGTCAGGCATTCTGCGCCGCGAGCAAACCATCGATGAAGCGGGTGATGCCCTGATCGACATGATCCAGCGCACTGCCAATGGTCGCAACACAGCCGCCGAGGCCCTGGGCCACCGCGAGTTCTCGATGACAAAGCTATACCGTTCGGCGTAAGGCTGGCGGCTTCGGAATTGAAAAGGGCCGCGTGAGCGGCCCTTTTTTGTGCGCATCCAACTGCCTCACATTGACCAAATCATTATTTCGATATATCTAGTTATATCGAAAGGTAAAGTGAAGTCATGAACTCAATCGCACTGGCAGATGGGTTTGCAGCGCTTGGCGCACAACCAAGACTGGCGATATTGCGAGCGCTTGTGCGCGCGGGCCAGGGTGGTTTGACGGTGGGCGAGGTGCAGGCGCGCACGGGGATGCCGGCCTCGACCCTGTCGCATCATCTCAAGACGCTTTCTGATGCAGGGCTTATCGATCAAGAGAAGATCGGGCGGTCGATGATCAACCGCGCGAATTTCGATCTGTTGGAAACCTTGGCCAGTTTCATCCGAGATGAGTGTTGCGCCGAGGAGGTACAACGACCATGAGCGATGCAGCCCCCACATCGGCTCGAAGCCTCGGACCGTTGGTTTGGATCGACAGGTTGCAGACGCCGTGGAGCGTCGTGATTTTGGTGCCGATATTGGTCGCGATCCTCGATCCGGCAAATCTGACAGACATTGTTGTCTTCGCGGCCCGGGCGCTCGTCACAACGCTCCCCTACATCGCTTTCGCGGTCTTCTTGATCGCTTGGCTCAAGGCAGCTGGCGCGGAGGCCGTCATTGCAAAGGCGTTTCAGGGCCGCGAAAATCGCATGATTGTGCTTGCAGCGCTGTTTGGCGGCTTGGCCCCATTTTGCTCATGCGAGGTCATTCCGTTCATTGCTGGCCTGCTGGCATTGGGTGCGCCGCTGTCGGCTGTCATGGCGTTTTGGTTATCGTCGCCTCTCATCGATCCTCCGACACTTCTCATCACGGCGGCGGCACTTGGTTGGCCCTTTGCGATAGGCAAAGCGGTCTCCGCCATCGCCCTTGGCCTGTTTGGCGGCTTTATGATGAAGTTGCTGCTGCGCACCGGCGCCTTCTCTGACCCTCTCCGCACCTACCAGCGTTCCGGCTGCGGCTGCGGGCCTGACCCGTTCAGTGGTCGACCGGCTTGGACATTTTGGAACGAAGGGACTCGGCGTGAGATCTTCTATGCCGAGACGCTGCACAACGGAGCGTTTCTGATCAAATGGTTGGCCCTCGCATACACGCTCGAGGCTCTGTTGGTGACTTATGTCCCCGCAAATCTCATAGCATCCCTTGTGGGCGGTGACGGCATACAGCCGATCGCCACTGCGGCCCTGGTGGGCATGCCAGCCTATTTGAACTCCTACGTTGCTCCGGCTTTGCTGGCTGGCCTGATGGAACAGGGCATGACTGCCGGCGCGGCCATGGCCTTTATGGTTGCCGGTGCGGTTAGCTCCATCCCGGCTATGGCGGCTGTCTGGTCGCTTGTGAAACGGCCGGTATTCGCCGCCTATCTGTTGCTGGGTGTCGGGGGTGCCATCGCTTCAGGGGTCGTTTTCCAAGCGGCACTGACGCTTTAGCCGCTGGCTTCATCCGCAATGATCTGTCCCACCAGCGCGCAATCTTCCACGCTGAAGCTCAGCGGAATGCGAATATCCATAAGGCTGGCGAGCACTTGTTTGGTTTGGGGCAAGTCTTGGGGTGGGGCGTACGCCCAGCTGTCATAGCGGCTGGTAAAGCCAACGGGCTGACCATTGCCGAACCATTTCAGCTCGACACCGCGCTTTGCACACCGGGCCACAAAGTCTCGCATATCCGCGTCGCCGCCATCCTGAAGCATGAATTGAAGGGAAGAGCCGACATAGGTTTCTTCAGGCGGGCGCTTTATGGTGGCCAACGTGTTCACGCCATTGAGCTGGTCTTCCATGGCGCGATAGCGGGCGTTCCACCGCTCTATATTTGTGTGCAGCTCGGGCAGTTGCGCTCTCAGCAACGCGGCGCGCAAATTATCCATGCGGGACGAGCAATTTGGCATCTCCAGCCGTGCGTTCATATAGGCTTCGTCGACCGGGCGTGCGAGGTGCCGCTGGTACAGCATGTAGCTGCCGGACAATATTGTGGCTTTGGCCATCACGTCCGGGTCGGCGGTGGTGAGAAAGCCGCCTTCGCCAGAATTCATGTGCTTGTAGGTTTGGGTGGAAAAACAGGCTGCCACGCCAAAATTGCCGCTCGGCTTGCCTTTCCAGGCCGCACCCATGGTATGGGCGCAATCCTCGATCATGCGCGCGTTATGGCGCTCGACCAACGCTGTCAGCTTCTCCATATCGGCCAGATGCCCGCGCATGTGGGATGCCAGGAATATCTTCGCGCCGGTGGCTTCGAACTTCGCCGACAAGTCTTCAAGGTCCACGGTCAATTGATCTGTGGTCTCGACGAAAATTGGAACGCCCCCCGCCGCTGCGATTGCGCCGGGCACGGGAGCCAGCGTGAACGCGTTTGTGAGCACCGGGTCACCCGCTTTGAGGCCCAAGGCACGCAGCGCGATCTGCATGGCGGTCCCACCTGACCCTGTTGCCAGACAATAGGGTATATTCTGCCAAGCGGCATATTCCGCTTCCAGCTCCGCCACTTCCCCCGCTTCACCACCAATTGTGTTGTAGCGATGCAAGCGGCCCGACCGGAGAACATCAACCGCCCGCTCAATGGCAGCTTCGCTCATCGGCTCCTGCTGCGTGAACGGTTTGATGAAATGAGCTTTCGCTGTTGCCCCTTCAAGCATCGGACGAGCGAGCCCATAGGTTGATGTCCTGATCAATCGCCAAAGCGTCGATTTCCTTCAGTTCGTCGGCACTGAACTCCAGATTGTTGATGGCACCCGCGCAATCCACGATCTGTTCCGGTTTCGAAGCACCGATGAGTGCCGTGGTTATGCCGCCATCTCGCAGCACCCAGGCGATTGCCATTTGGGCGAGGGTTTGGCCCCGGCGCTCAGCGATGTCGTTCAAACCCTTTATGCGGCGGATCGCTTCATCTGAGATCATATTGGGATCAAGCGATTTGTCTTGAGCGGCGCGGCTGCCCTCTGGGATGCCGCTGAGATATTTCTTGGTCAGCATACCTTGGGCCAATGGTGTGAACGCAATCGAACCGATGCCTAGCTCTTGTAAGGTCTCCTTGAGGCCATCTTCCTCCACCCAGCGATTGAGCATGTTGTAGCTGGGTTGATGGATCAGGCACGGCGTGCCGAGATCTTTCAAAATGGCCGCAGCCTCCCCAGTGCGCTCGGAATTGTAGCTGGAAATGCCAACGTAGAGCGCTTTGCCGGAGCGGACGATTTGGTCGAGCGCTCCCATGGTTTCTTCCAGCGGTGTGTTGGGGTCCAGCCGGTGGGAGTAGAAAATGTCGACATAGTCGAGCCCCGTCCGCTTGAGGGACTGGTCGCAGCTGGCAATCAAATATTTGCGGCTGCCCCATTCGCCATATGGGCCCGGCCACATGTCGTAACCCGCCTTGGACGATATGATCAGTTCATCGCGATAGCCCGCAAAATCTGCCTTCAAAATATCGCCAAATGCTTCCTCGGCGCTGCCCGGTGGGGGGCCGTAATTGTTGGCCAGATCAAAATGCGTGATACCAAGATCGAAAGCTGTTTGGCACATGTCGCGCTTGGTCTGATGCGGCGTATCATGGCCAAAATTGTGCCAAAGACCCAATGAAACTGCGGGTAGCTTGAGGCCTGAGTGGCCGCATCTGCGGTAGTGCATCGAGTTGTAGCGATCGGCGGCTGGGGTGTATGTCACGGGCGCTCCGGTTCCTGAATATCGGTGTTTGTAGGCATTGTGGCAGCATGGCTTCCCACAAGCATAGCGACCGCAATCAAGGCGGTCCAAGCATAGTCAGAAACGTTAGATGACGCCGCATCCAGCTTCCACTAGAAGTGGATTTAACGTCTATATCAAGCAGGAAAGTTCGCCCAATGGCCGACATTGTGATCACCGAGTTTATGGATGAGGCGGCGGCTGCCAGCATGCAGGGATCCCTTTACGATCCGGCACTCGTGGACAAGCCCAAAGAGCTAAAGGAAGCTTTGGCAGATGCGCGGGCCATCGTGGTGCGCAACCGAACGCAGGTGACGGTTGAATTGCTGGATGCAGCGCCCAATCTGGCATGTGTTGGCCGTCTCGGCGTGGGTCTTGATAATATTGATCTGGACGCCTGCGCCGCTCGTGGCGTGACGGTTTACCCTGCGACCGGTGCAAATGATCTTTCGGTGGCGGAATATGTGATCACCAGCGCGATGGTGTTGTTGAGGGGGGCTTATCTGGGCACCGGTCGCGTGGCTGCGGGCGCCTGGCCGCGCCAGGAAATGAGCGGTCGGGAATTGGCTGGCAAGGTGATGGGGCTCATCGGTTTTGGGGCCATTGCCCGGGAGGTCGCGCTGCGGGCCAAACTGTTGGGCATGGACGTGCTTGCCACAGATCCCCACGTTATGGCCGACGATTTGGCTTGGCAATTTGCACGCAATGTGAGCCGCGATGCGGTGCTGGAAAATGCGGACATCGTCAGCCTGCATGTACCTCTTACCGACGGCACCCGCCATATGATCAATGCAGCCGCTATTTCGTCCATGAAATCCGATGCCATCCTCATCAATGCCGCCCGCGGAGGCGTGGTCGATGAGGCCGCTTTGGTGGGAGCGCTGAAAAACCAAGAGCTCGGCGGCGCAGCGCTGGACGTGTTTGAGAACGAGCCTGTAACGGCGGAAACTGGGACCGCATTTGCCGGAGTGCCCAACCTCATTTTGACGCCGCATATTGCGGGCGTCACTCAAGAGAGTAATGGAAGGGTGAGCACGTTGATCGCCCAGCGTGTCAGCGACCATCTTGCAAAACTGAGCTAGGCTGCTTGCAGCAACGGAGCATGCGATGACCACCATCTTGAATGTCGATCAGGCCAAGGGTCTTGTGGCGGAAGCACTGGTCGCCTCCAATACATCGTTGCCAAATGCCGCCAGCGTTGCCGGAGCACTGGTTAAGGCCGAACTTTGGGGGCAGGTGGGCCATGGCCTCCGGCGCACCGTGGCCTACGCCGCGCAAGCCAAGGCGGGCAAGGTGCATGGTCAGGCTGTTCCCCGTGCGGAACAGCCCCGGCCCGGCTTGCTGCTTGTTGATGCTGCCCATGGTTTTGCTTATCCAGCGCTCGATCTGGTGGTGGACCGCCTACCAGCCATTGCCACAAGCCAGGGCATCGCCATGGCCGGTATTCGGCGTTCCCACCATTGCGGTGTTACCGGCCTCGTTGTGGATGCATTTGCGCGAAAAGGTCTTGTGGCCATGATGTTTGCCAACGCACCTGCGGCCATGGCCCCCTGGGGCGGCAACCGTGCTTTGTTCGGCACCAACCCGGTGGCGTTTGCCACCCCGGTCGACAATGCTGAGCCATTGGTTATTGACCTGAGCCTGTCCAAGGTGGCGCGGGGCAAGATCATGGCCGCCAACCAGAAAGGTGAGTCTATCCCTGAGGGCTGGGCGCTGGATGTGGATGGCCAGCCGACAACCGATGCTAAGGCCGGCCTGGAAGGCTTTATGGTCCCTGCGGGAGATGCCAAGGGCGTGGCACTGGCCTTGATGGTCGAGATGCTGTGCGCGGGTATCACCGGCGCGAATTATAGCTATGAAGCCACCAGTTTCTTTGATGCTGTCGGCGATCCTCCCGGCGTTGGCCAATCCATCATTGCGATCGATCCATCGGCATTTGGCCCCCATATCGGGGAAAGAATGACGGCTTTGGTGACGGCCATGGCGGAAACCGAGGGCGCCCGCGTGCCCGGCGTGCGGCGCCACAGTCTGGCCAAAGAGATCGAAGGCAAGGGCATCACGGTCGACGACGCGCTTCTTGCCGATATTCAGGCCATTTCCGCCTAGACAGCAACTGCCACCAAGCTGATGAAATAGACCAACAACGCAATCGCGCCGACAATCCATATAAGGCTGCGCCAGGGCGACAGCCCAAATGCATAGGCTGGCGTATAGAAGGCCCGGCTGGCTGCAAATGTAATGGCCGCCCAGCCCATAGCTGCGGCCTGAATGTCAGCGGCGTGGGCGACCACCACCATGGGCGTAAACAGCGCTAAACCCTCCACATGGTTTCGAACCATCCTATTGAGCCGTGGTGCCAGGGTCTGTTCAATGCCGTTGGGTGGTTCATCTCGGCTGGAAAATCCGTGGCGAACACCAGCGTACCAGTCTAGGTGTAGCCCCTGCCAACCAATGGCGCTCGCCAGAATAACGACGCAGGCGAGCAAAGCCCAAAGATCTAAGGTCATTTCTGTTCAGCCATATGCGGCTTTGAACAGCGCTTGATAGTCGGCGCGTTCCACTTTGCGCGGGTTGCCCGCATTGGAATGATCGGCCAGCGCGCCGTCCACCATGCGGTCCAGGCAATCTTCGGGGACACCCATTTCTCTCAAATTTTTCGGGAGTCCAAGCCCCCGATTGAGCTTCTCAATAGCGCCCGGCAAATCTGCGCCGAACCCGAGCCCAAATGCATCTCGCAAA
Source organism: Pseudomonadota bacterium (assembly GCA_039815105.1). Classification (GTDB taxonomy): domain Bacteria; phylum Pseudomonadota; class Alphaproteobacteria; order Rhizobiales; family Rhizobiaceae; genus JBCBXA01. The sequence continues at coordinate 85 of JBCBZX010000120.1, read as the reverse complement.
CCTGCTTGACTGACAAAATCCCCACAGTTGCAGTTTTGCTCAACACAGGGTGGCAGGTGGGCGTTGGGGTCAGACACCTGGATGG
>JBCBZX010000022.1:0-18719 GCA_039815105.1 Pseudomonadota bacterium | reverse complement strand
TTGCAAGCCGCAGGGGCGTCGCAGCTATAGCTTTGACGTTTGAACCGCACCCGCGCAGTTTTTTCAAACCCGGCGAACCCGTCTATCGGCTCACACCAGCGCCCATCCGGGCCCGGATTTTGCAGGCGCTGGCGCTGGATGGCGTCGTTGAGATGAGCTTTGATGCAGAATTTGCGAGCCGCAGCGCCGCATCTTTTGTGGCGGACATTTTGCTTGGCACGTTGCGCGCCAGTGATGTTGTCACCGGCTACGATTTTCACTTTGGCAAGGGCCGTGAAGGCAGCCCGGAGTTCCTCATCGCCCAGGGTCGCGAGCGCGGCTTTGGTGTGACGGTGGTTCCGGCCCAGCGCGATGAGGCTGATGAGGTGGTGTCATCATCGCGGGTGCGCGGTGCACTGGCGAGCGCAGACGTGTCTGGGGCCGCTGGGCTTTTGGGTTATCGGCCCATCATAGAAGCTGAGATTGTCCCTGGCGCACAGCTGGGCAGAACACTTGGATATCCCACGGCCAACATGCAGTTGCCGGACGGCGCTGCACTGGCCCATGGCATCTATGCCGTCCGCTTCCGCCGCGCCGATGGAACGCTGTATGATGGTGTCGCCAGTTATGGCCGCCGCCCAACTGTGAACTCCGGCGCTCCATTGCTAGAAACATTTGTGTTCGACTTTAATGGAGACCTCTACGGAGAAATTTGCGCCGTAACCCTGTTTGCCTATCTGCGCGGTGAGGAGAAGTTTGACGGTGTTGATGCCCTGGTCGAACAAATGGATCGCGACAGCTTGGAAGCCCGGCAAGTGCTTACCCATGCCATTCCACTCACGCCGTTGGACGGCAGATTGAACTTTGATCTCGATGCTGGGTAGCGCGGGCAAACCAAAGACACCTGACCTCGTGCTCGTCACCGGCGCGACGGACGGGATCGGCCTTGAACTCGTGCGTTATTACGTGGCCAAGGGCGACCGGGTGATTGCGACCGGACGCCGTGCTGTGGCCGACTTGCCGGAGGGTTTTCCCCAAGAGGCTCGATATGTGCCGGCGGATCAAACCAATCTGGCCAATGTGAATGTCATTATCGAAGCGATTGCAGCACGCGATGAGCCGATTGTGAACGTGGCTATTTTGAATGCGGGCGTTGGATTTTCATCCGATGCGGGCGCGGAAGACCCGGCCAATATCGAACAGACACTGACCGCCAATCTGGATTTCAATGTGCTGCTGTCTCAAGCCTTGTTGCAACATATGCACAAGGTTCAGGATGGCTGGCGGCACATCGGCCATCTGGCGCTGATCGGGTCAGTGGCCCATCGTGGTGCGGCGAAATTTCCGTCCTATGCTGCTACCAAGGCAGGGCTGCACGGTCTCGCCCGCGCGCTTCGCGAAGAGTGGCGGGGCAGGGTGGCTGTCCAAATCATTCACCCCGGGCCGACCCGCACTGCGATGCACCATAAGGCGGGTTTTGATGCCACCAACATGCAATGGATGTTCCTTAAACCTGACTGGATGGCGCGGAACATTGCAATTGCAATTGAAGCAGGGCGCCCACGGGTCAAGCTCTCCCATGGCACGTGGCTTATGAGCCGCCTGCACTGGCTGGACGGGCCGATCCGCCATTTCAGAAAGGTGCCAAGATGAGTGGCACTGCACTCATCACCGGCGCCGCTGCCGGCCTTGGCCGGGCTTTGGCCGAACAATTGCTGGGGGATGGCTGGACCGTTCATGGCGTCGATCGCGACCAAGATGGCCTGTCCACCTACGGTGCAAATTTTGTGCCTTACATGGCTGACCTGTCGGACCGGGCGTCGCTGAACTCTTTGGCGGTGGAGTTGTCCGATTTCAAGTTTGACCTTGTGATCCACAATGCTGGCATCAGCGCGACGGGCCGCTTTGAAGATATTGAGCCAGCTGCCCATGCCCGCCTGCTGGCGGTGAATGTACATGCGCCGGTTTTTCTCACCAATGCGCTGTTGGCGGCAGCTGCGTTTGAACCCAAGGCGCGCTTGGTGTTCGTTTCGTCCCTCAGTCATGCCACCGGCTATCCCGGCGCCGCCAGCTATGGTGCCTCAAAGGATGCTATCGCTGCCTATGGCGCAAGTCTTCGAAAGCGGCTCAGGGCTGATGCGATAAAGGTTGGTGTGGTATTTCCAGGCCCCCTGCGGACTGAGCATGCCCAGCGCCATGCGCCTGAAGGTGCGGATGCCAGCAAACGAATGACACCGGAACAGGCGGCGAAAATTATTCTTGCGGGCGCTCACCGGGGGCAGGCGAAAATCTATCCGGGCGGCGCCGCCAAATTTGCTGCAATTGCGGGCAAACTGGCGCCCGGGGGCATGGGTCGTCTCATGCGACGGATCATTTATGACAAGTTGGATCGTACGGTGGCAGACTGAGGCCGTAAGCCTGTTGTGGCCTGTCGCTAGCATTGCTAAGACGCGGCTATGTTAAGGGCATCCACAATCCGAATTAGTGGCCCGGCCTGCGCCTGACGCGCTTGGCCGGGATTGTTTCGTCTGCCCAGTTCCCGCGCTGCTCCATTCGGGCCGCGCCTGTCCAAGAGACATTTCATGACCGATAAGACCGCCGACCAGTCACAAGACACGTTTGACTATTCGAAGACCCTCAACCTGCCACAAACCGAATTCCCCATGCGCGCCGGACTGCCCAAGAAAGAGCCGGAATGGGTGGCAAAGTGGGAAGCTGATAAGCTGTACCAGAAGCTGCGGGCGGATAGCGCTGGCCGCCCAAAATACGTTCTCCACGATGGGCCGCCCTATGCCAATGGCAACATCCATATCGGCCACGCGCTAAACAAGGTGCTCAAGGATATCGTCACCCGCTCGCTGCAGATGCGCGGCTATGACAGCAACTATGTGCCGGGATGGGACTGCCACGGCCTGCCCATCGAGTGGAAAATCGAAGAGCAGTACCGCGCCAAGGGCAAAGACAAAGACGAGGTGCCGGTAAACGAGTTTCGCCGCGAGTGCCGAGACTTTGCCGACCATTGGATTGGCGTTCAGGCCGAAGAGTTCAAGCGGCTGGGCGTGATCGGCGATTTTGACCAGCCCTACAAAACGATGAACTTCGAGAGCGAAGCCATCATCGCCGCGGAACTGCACAAGTTCGCCATGTCCGGCCAGCTCTACCGTGGGTCAAAACCCATCATGTGGAGCGTGGTGGAGCGCACCGCCCTGGCCGAGGCCGAAGTGGAGTATGCCGAGTATCAGAGCGACACGGTTTGGGTGAAATTTCCGGTTCAGAGCGGCGATCTGGCCAATGCCTCCGTCGTCATCTGGACGACAACGCCTTGGACAATCCCTGGCAACCGCGCTGTCTGCTATTCCTCTAAGATCAGCTATGGCTTGTATGAGGTCACTTCGGCTGAGAATGACTTCGGCCCGCAGCCGGGTGAGAAGCTCATCTTGGCCGATGCTCTGGCAGAGGGCTGTGCCGCTCAGGCGAAGGTCGAGTTCAAACGCCTGCGCGATGTGACGGGCGAGGAGCTCTCATCCACCTCGCTGGCCCACCCCCTAAGCGGCCACGCTGGTGGTTACGAATTTACCGTGCCGATGCTCGACGGTGACCACGTCACCGACGATGCCGGTACCGGCTTTGTCCACACCGCGCCGGGCCATGGCCGAGACGATTTTGAAATCTGGATGTCGCGCTCTGCTGAGATCAAGGCGGTCGGGGCAGATACGACGATCCCGTTCACCGTGGGTGATGACGGTCGCTACACTGCCGATGCCCCGGGCTTTGGGCCGGATGCGGAGGGCGGCGCGGCCCGCGTGATCGACGACAAGGGCAAGAAGGGCGACGCGAACCAGCGTGTCATCACAGCGCTGATTGGTAAGAACAATCTGTTCGCTCGTGGCCGTCTCAAGCACGAATATCCGCATTCGTGGCGTTCCAAAAAGCCGGTGATCTTTCGTAACACGCCGCAATGGTTCGTCTATATGGATGAGCCGCTGCTGGAGGGCGGTTCGACGCTGCGCACGACTGCGCTGAACGCCATCGACAATACGCGCTTCGTCCCCGCCGCGGGCCAGAAGCGCCTGCGCGGTATGATTGAGGGTCGCCCAGACTGGGTGCTGTCCCGCCAACGCGCCTGGGGCGTGCCGATTGCGATCTTTGCGAAAGAAGATGGCACGGTTCTCAAGGACGAAGCGGTCAACAAACGCATCTTCGAAGCTTTCAAGGCCGAAGGAGCGGACGCGTGGTTTGAGGACGGAGCCAAAGAGCGTTTCCTCGGCAATGAATATGATCATGCGGAGTGGCATCAGGTTAGGGACATTCTCGATGTGTGGTTCGACTCCGGTTCCACCCACGCCTTCTGTCTCGAACAGCGCGAAGACCTCAAAACCCACCGCGTCGTGGATGGCGGCGAGGACCGGGTGATCTATCTGGAAGGATCGGACCAGCACCGTGGCTGGTTCCATTCTTCTTTGCTGGAAAGCTGTGGAACGCGGGGCCGGGCGCCCTATGACGTCGTGGTGACCCACGGCTTCACCATGGCTGCCGATGGCAAAAAGATGTCTAAAAGCGTTGGCAATACGGTCACCCCGCAGGAAATTATCAAACAGTCCGGTGCTGATGTGCTGCGTTTGTGGGTGGCCACGACGGACTTTGCAGACGATCAGCGCCTGGGCAAGGAGATCATCCAGACCAATATCGACAGCTATCGCAAGCTTCGCAATACTCTGCGTTGGATGCTGGGCACGCTCGCTCATGATGAGGGCGAAGAGATTGAGGTGGCAGGCATGCCGCCGCTGGAACGCTATATGCACCATCGCTTGGCTGAATTGGGCGCGACGGTTGAAGCCGGTTACGAGGCGTTCGACTACAAACGCGTAAGCCGTGCGCTGCTGGACTTTATGGTCATCGATCTATCGGCCTTCTATTTCGACATCCGCAAAGACGCGCTTTATTGCGATCCGATTTCCAGCCACACGCGCCGCAGTGCGCTGGTGACCGTGCGGACCATCTTTAACGCCATGGTCAAATGGTGGTCGCCCTTCCTGCCTTTCACCATGGAGGAGGCCTGGCATGACCGTTATCCTGACGCGGGCAGCGTGCACCTGACCCAGTTTCCCGTATTGGGCGAGTGGACGGACGCGGGGCTGGCGGGTCAATGGACCGCGATTAAGCGTTTGCGGTCAGTCGTGTTGGGTGCGTTGGAAGTCGAACGCCGAGAGAAGACCATCGGATCATCCCTCGAGGCCGCGCCCACCGTGTTTGTGACGGACGAGGCTATTGTGGCCGCGATTTCCGGCGTTGAAGATCTGGCTGATATTTGCATCACATCGGACATTTCCGTTCAAAACGGCTCGGGTCCGGACGAGGCGTTTGCATTGGCTGACGTTCCAGGCGTTGCCGTCACGTTTGCCAAGGCGGAGGGACGCAAATGCGAACGCTCGTGGAAAGTTCTGCCCACGGTTGGGTCGGATGCGGACTATCGGGACGTGACACCCCGGGATGCAGATGCCCTGCGGGAACTGGCGGCCGCCGGGAGGCTTTAACCGAAAATTGCTGCAAAGGGGCAGGGCCGTTTGCGGCCCTCGCTCATTTCGCGTAGTTTGAGCAGAGAATTCGAGGTCGCGCTTGCGCGGCCCTTATTGCGCCGCAAACCTGTGGCTCAAGCCTTGAAATTGATTTGCCACGGTGTGCTCCATGTTCTTGCGTTCCCATTTTGCCAAACTGGCCCTGTTGGCCGCTGCATCGTTGGCGCTCACGGGCTGTATTGAGTCTTCGACCTATGGAACCGGCAAAACGCAGGAAGCCCAGTTGGCTGGAGATTTGGCCGGTCTTTTGGGGGGCGGTGAAAAACCGGCGCGTATTCAATATGTCGAGCGCCCCAATATTGTGAAGCCCACGAATGTGAGGGCATTGCCAGCCCCCAAAGCAGAGGCGGGGGTTGATCCATCCTGGCCGGAAAGCCCGTCTGCTCGATTGGAACGGCTGCGCCGGGATCTTGAGTCGTCCGACCCTGCGGTGCGCGGTGCTGCAAAGCGCGAGCTTCAGCGCTCCGACGATGCAAAGCGGGCGGATTCGCGCGAAGTTGTCCGCCAGCGCCGCATCGCAGCGGGCATTGATCCCGATAAAGCCGAACTCACACAGCGTGAGATAAACCGTCTGGCACTTCGTCAGCAGCAACAGCGCAAGACTGGTGGATCAACCACCGAACGGCGTTTCCTTAGTGAGCCACCAACTGAGTATCGCCAGCCGGCCTCTACGGCCGTTGCCGGTGAAACAGGCTTGACCGAACGCCAGAAGCAGCGCTGTTTGCAATCCAAGGGCCGCACCGGCATCTTTGGTGGCCTGCGGAGCCGTTCAACCAAGAAGCAATGTGCCGCCTATCTGGCATCGCTCAATCTCGTCGAGCCGCAAAGAACGCAGTAAGCAGGTCCGCGCATTCGCTTTCCGCAATACCCGAATAGACGTCCGGTGCGTGCAGGCATGCCGGTGAGTTGAAAAATCTGACGCCGCTTTCCACCGCACCGCCCTTGGTATCTTTTGCGCCGTAATAGAGCCGTCTGATGCGTGCGTGAGATATGGCGCCGGCGCACATGGTGCAGGGTTCAAGCGTCACCCACAGATCGCAGCCGGCCAGCCGTGCGGAACCAATATGGCTCGCAGCTTGGCGCATGGCGACTATTTCTGCGTGGGCGGAAGGGTCATTGTCGCGGCGGGTCTGGTTGATGCCGCGCCCAATGATTTCGCCATCGAGAACAACAATCGCACCAACGGGAACCTCACCGGCGAGCTCACCTTGCCGAGCCATGTGCAGCGCTTCTTGCATGAAGCCAGCCTTGGTCACCATTGTCGGTCTCTAAGTGTCGGTTTTCATGTTCTTTCGAACTTTCGCAAAGACAGCTACCGCCTGGGCGAAGCAATTGCTAGAAGGCCGCCATGACAGACAACAACAAGCCTAAATCTGGCAAACGCCGCACGCCCGGTGAAAATGTAAAAGTGATCAAGAAGGTGCGCGGCAGTGATGGCAAGCAGCGGCTGGTGCGGCCGGGTGCGCCGGGGTTTGAAAAGGCTGGCACCAAAGGCATAGATGCCACGCCAGACCAGCGCATTGCCAAGCACCTTGCCCGGGCTGGTGTCGCCTCGCGGCGTGAGGTGGAGCGCATGATCACCGAGGGCCGCATTCATCTCAATGGCCGTGTACTCGATACACCCGCCACGTTGGTGAATGCCGGGGACCGGATTGAGGTTGATGGAGAATTGGTGGCAGCACGGGAGCGCACGCGGCTCTGGCTGTATCACAAGCCCGCCGGTCTGGTGACAACCAATAAAGATCCGGAAGGCCGCCCGACAGTTTTCGACAAGCTCGACAAGGATATGCCCCGCGTTCTTAGCGTTGGCCGCCTCGATATCGCCACCGAAGGGCTGCTTTTACTCACCAATGATGGCGGTCTGGCGCGGCAGCTTGAACTGCCCTCCACAGGTTGGTTGCGCCGGTACCGCGTGCGCGTGCATGGCGAAGTGGATGAGGCTGCCCTGGCTGATTTGGCAAATGGCATTGCGGTTGAGGGCGTTCTGTATGGACCAATTGAAGCGGCGCTGGACCGCAAGCAAGGTACGAATGCGTGGCTGATCATCGGCTTGCGTGAGGGCAAGAATCGGGAAGTGCGCAACGTTCTGGGTGCGTTGGGCCTGGAGGTGAACCGGTTGATCCGTATTTCCTACGGCCCGTTCCAGTTGGGCGATGTGGAAAGCGGGCAGGTGCGGGAAATTCGTGGCCGGGTGCTGCGTGAGCAATTGGGTGAAAAACTGATCGAGGCGAGCGGTGCGGATTTCGAAACCCCATCCCGGGAAAACGTGTCCTCGCGATCGGTGCCCAGGCGTGGGCAAGATGGCAAGAAGTCCTTTGAGCGCAAGTCGGCAGGTGACCGCGATGGCGAGAAGCGGCCAAATGCGGGCGGGCGTAGAAAAGATGCTCCCAAACGTGGGCAGGTGACCCGGCAAACGCAAGACGGCCTCGATACAAGGCGACGCACTGATGGCCGCAAGTTTGGCGACAAGACACCCAGGGGCTTGAAGCGAGATGGCGAAAAGCCATACGGGCAAAAGGCCGGCGGCAAAAGGTTTGACCGCCAACCCGACGGCCGTCCTGAAGGTCGATCTGGAAAGCCTGGCGGTCGACAGGGTGATAGGCCCGCCAATCGGCCCGATGGTCGATCTTTTGGTAAGCCGGGTGGCCGCAAGCCTGGCGGTCGCCCGCCCCGTGGCAAGCCCACATCGTGAGAATTGTTGGCGGGCAGTTTAGAGGCCGCACGCTGGTCGCTCCGGCTGGCGACGCAACACGCCCGACGACGGATCGTACCCGCGAAAGCTTGTTCAACATCCTGACCCATCATCCTGAGGTGCAAATGGGCGGTGCGCGCGTTCTGGACTTGTTTGCCGGCACGGGTGCCATGGGTCTGGAAGCGTTGTCACGCGGGGCGGCGGCAGCTCTGTTTGTCGAGATGGGCAGCGAGGCAAGAGGCGCATTACGGGCCAATGTTCACGCGCTGGGCGTTCAGGGCGTCGCCAAGATCTTTCGTCGGGATGCGACTAAGCTTGGTCATGTGGGTACGATGAAGGCATTTGATATGGTGTTCTTAGATCCGCCTTATGGGCGTGGGCTTGCTGAAAAAGCGCTCAGGTCGGCCGCAGGTGGAGGCTGGCTGCGGGACGGGGCGCTGGCAATTGTCGAAGAGGCAAATAGCGCTGAGTTTAAACTGCCTGATGGGTTCGCCCAACTGGACGAGCGCACCATGGGGATCACCGCGCTTCGAATAGTGCGCTTTCAGGCGTAGCAACTGGCTGGTGTCGTGGTAAAGCAGCTGCGCGGCGCCTCGACATAGCGCCAGCCAAACATGAAGGAACTGGCCCATGGCAACGGCAGCTGATGGCATCGACCTAATGACCCAGACGTTGGTGTTGCTCGGCGGCGCCGTGGTGGCGGCTCCGCTTTTCAACCGCCTCGGCCTTGGCACGGTGCTTGGTTATCTGGCGGCGGGCATCGCAATTGGCCCGGTATTGGGCTTGGTTTCAGATCCTGAGGGCATTCTGCATTTTGCGGAATTTGGCATCGTCTTTCTTCTGTTCATCGTGGGCCTTGAGTTGAAACCGGCGCGGCTTTGGGAGCTGCGAATGGACATTTTCGGCCTCGGTTTGGCGCAAGTGTTTGTCACCGGTCTGGCCCTGACTGCTGTTGGACTGGTTTTGCAGTACCCGGTGGGGTCCTCAATCATTTCCGGTTTCGGTCTGGCGCTCTCGTCAACGGCGTTTGCGCTTCAATTGCTGGCGGACCGAGGGGAAACCAACAAGCCCTATGGACAGAAGAGTTTTTCTGTCCTGCTCTTCCAAGATTTGGCGATTGTTCCTCTGCTGGCGCTGATACCCATCTTTGCCACCCGCAGCGCCGATGATGGCGGCTTTACAGGCTTCTGGGCCATCGCAGTGCCCATTGCAGCCGTCGCCGCTTTGGTACTGGCTGGCCGTTACATTCTTGACCCGCTTTTGCGCATCATAGCCAAAACCGGGGCACGTGAGGCGATGCTTGCAACCGCCTTATTTGTTGTTCTGGGTGCTGCGTGGCTCATGCAGTTTGCCGGCCTGTCGATGGCGATGGGTGCGTTCATAGCTGGCGTTTTGCTGGCAGAGTCCTCATTCCGGCATACACTAGAAGCTGATATCGAACCGTTCCGCGGCCTGCTGCTGGGATTGTTCTTTCTGGCGTGCGGTCTGAGCTTGGATCTCGCAGTTGTGTTTGAAAACTGGTGGTTCATCCCACTGATCGTGCCGCTGATCATCGCGATCAAGGCCGGCATTTTGTATGGGCTGGGGCGCCTGTTTGGCATGCCCCGTGAGGATGCCATTCGCATGGGGGGTATTCTGCCCCAGGGCGGTGAGTTTGGATTTGTGCTTTTCACGGCAGCCGCAGCAGCAGGTGTTCTGTCGCTGAGCGATGCCTCTTTGCTCATCGCGATTGTGACCGTGTCCATGGCGCTCACCCCCGCGACCGTTGCATTGGCCAATTGGCTGATTCCTGAGCCTGAACATGAGGAGATGGAGGAGGATTTCTCCGATGCTGACGGCGCTGTCATCATTATCGGCTTCTCGCGATTTGCCCAGCTTGTCTCGCAGGCATTGTTGGCGGCAGGCACGCCCGTGACCATTATCGACAATGATGCGGAGCGCATCCGCCAGTCCGCCCGGTTCGGTTTCCGCATTTACTTTGGCGACGGCACTCGGCCCGGCGTGCTGGAGGCTGCAGGCTTGAAGGACGCGAAGGCGGTTGTGGTCGCCACGGCCAGCATCGAACTGACCAACCGGATCGTCGATATATTGCGTGAGGAAAGTCCAGATACATTGTTGTTCGTCAGATCCTATGATCGGCGCCATTCCATCACGCTTCGCAAGGCCAATGTGGCTTATGAGATTCGTGAAACCCTGGGCTCGGCTTTGAAAATGAGTGAGAAATTGCTCGTCAAACTCGATGTGCCGCCAACCCAAGCGGCAGACATAGTGGCCGATGTTGAGCGCCGTGATGAGGTGCGTTTGCAGCGCCAGATTGAAGGCGATATCTGGTCTGGCATTGAAGAAATGAAAACTCAGATCACGCCTGAGCCGCTGCTCAAACCTGAGGGCAAGGCGCGTCCGGTGGATGATCAGAGCCGGTCATTGCTGGCACGGCGGGACGGTGACCCTCACCACGCGGATCGCTGATATGGCTGTTTCCAACGCACAGCAAAAGCAGGCCAAATTTCTGACGGGCCCGATGATGGGCCACGTTGTGACCATGACGGTGACCAGCTCTATCGGTTTGATGGCGCTGTTCGCAGTTGATGCGCTCAATCTGTTTTACATCGCGCAATTGGGTCAACAGGAGCTGGCTGCTGCCATCGGCTATGCTGGCACATTGCAGTTTTTCCTCATCTCCCTGTCCATCGGCATGGCAATTGCCACGGGCGCAACCGTCGCCAAAGCTTTGGGTCAGGGTGTTCGTGAACGTGCCGCGAACATGGCGGGTGCGGCCATCATCTTCTCATTCATTGTGATGGCTGTTACGGCGATTGCCACCTTTCCGTTTCTAGGCCTGCTTGTCGGCCTGCTTGGAGCCACGGGTTCCACTGCGGAGGTGGCCGTCGGGTTCTTGCAGATCGTGGTTCCCAGCCTTCCCTTACTTGGCTTGGGCATGGCGTTGGGCGGTGTTTTGCGCGCGCTGGGCGACGCAAAGCGGGCTATGTACGTCACGCTGTTGGGTGGCTTTGTGGCCGCCATCCTCGATCCATTGTTCATTTTTGGGCTCGATATGGGCGTCAATGGCGCGGCGACATCCACCGTCTTGTCGCGATGCTTCCTGGCGGGTTACGGCTTTTGGGCGCTCCAATCCAAGCACCAACTCTTCGCTTTGCCCGATTGGGAGCATATGCGCTACGCGCTCGGCCCCTTTTGGAAGATTGGTTTTCCAGCTGTTCTGACACAGCTCGCGACGCCCGTTGGCAACGCCTATGTCACCCAGGCGTTTGCCAGCTATGGCGATGATGCGGTTGCTGGCTGGGCGGTTGTTGGCCGTCTCATGCCCCTGGCCTTTGGCGCTATTTTCGCACTGTCCGGTGCAGTGGGTCCCATCATTGGCCAGAACTATGGGGCGGGGAACCGGCCACGTATCTTGGCCGCCCTGCGCGATGGTATGATTTTCACTATGGTCTATGTGTTGGCGGTTTGGTTGATCCTGGCGCTGCTGCGGGAGCACATAGCAACCGCTTTCGACACCACGGGCCAGGCCCGCGAATTGGTGGAATTGTTCTGCTTGGTGGTCGCTGGAACGTTCTTTTTCAACGGCGCGCTGTTTGTTGCCAATGCCGCCTTCAACAATCTGGGCTATGCGTTTTATTCCACCCTCTTCAACTGGGGGCGAGCCACCATCGGGGTCATCCCGTTCGTCTATTTTGGCGGGCTTTGGTATGGCGCGCCCGGCGTGCTTGTTGGTTGGGGGCTGGGAGCGGTCGTGTTTGGAATCGTCTCGGTTCTGGTCGCTTTCCGCACCATGCGCACGATGGAGTTGGATAGCGATGTGCTCATCGACGCCGTGGAGGTTCCGCCCGCTTCCAGCTCCGCCTTGTCGTCAGGCAAGGGTGCGGGGCTCCACTAGCAGCATTGTTGGCGCGCATTGTTCGCCTTGCAACTTGCGCTCAATCATACGGTCCAATTGCGTGCGGAGTACCTTCTGCAGATCCGCCGTTGTTTCCAAAATGGTGCCAACCCGCAGGAAATCTTGAACTGCAAAGGCGTTCACCGGCGCCTGGATCAGAATGTCGGGATGACGGTTGCGCAACCGCAGCTCCCGCATTTTGCGCATCATGATCAGGTTGGAGCCCACCAGCGCCTCCAGTGCCGTGGGCGGCCTGTCAGTCTCCAAATTGGCAACCTCCCCGGCGACATCGATCGCGATGGTGATGTCCAGATCATTGTTCAGGCGGTCGAAGGGCAGGCAATTGGTTACGCCGCCATCGATGCAATATCGGCCATCAATAGGCATGGCTTGAAAAACACCGGGAATGGCGCTTGAAGCCGCCAGAGCGTCCAGCAGATTGCCGCGGTCCAATACCCGTTCTTCCATCGAGAAAAAGTCGGTGGCAATAGCAGCAAATGGGATCGAAAGCTCCTCGATATTTTTTGGCATTTCTGAGGGCAGGAAACTCTCGAGAACCCGCGCGCCGGCAAACTGGCCAAACCGGTTTTCCTTGCCAAAAACATCGGTCAGAGCCTTGGGCCGCATGTTCCAAATGCGGGAAATGAGTTCCGTGCCTTGGCCAAATGCCTTTAGGGAGTGCGCTTCAATTTCAGAGCCAGACATGCCGCTGGCCATGCCCGCGCCCATGATTGAGCCGATTGATGCACCGGTTATTTGTGCTGGACGCAGTCCGATATCATCAAGCGCTTTGATGGCATGAACATGCGCGAAACCCTTCGCGCCGCCGCCGCCAAACGCTACCCCTATGCGGGGGTGGCCGTCCGGGCCAGATTTCTCGAGCATCTGCGCTGAGCGGAGCGGTTGCGCCTCGGGGAGCTTTGTATTTTCAGCTTTGGTCATATTGGTCCCAAGTGGGCTGGCGAAAGGTGTGCGAAAGGCTGGTCAATTGGTTTTGATTGCATCGCAATGTTGGACCTGCGCTATCTAAAGCCTATTTGCGCAAAACTAGAAACCAGGGAAAGAGCGCACAAGGGCGCATCGGTCCTGTTGCTGTAGATTTGGCCCCTTGGCCAATAAGGAAACATAAATGAACGAACGGTCGAATGCGAAAACCTATGAGCAGGCTTCGGCGGCAGGAATAGATCTGGTGGACCTGGAGGCGCGGGCCAAACGTCTGGTGCATGCGGCCCAGAAAGCCGGGGCCAGTGCGGCAGATGCATATGTCGGGTTGGGCCAATCTCAATCGGTCGCTATTCGCCATGGTGATGTGGAAGTCGCGGAGCGTTCGGAAAGTGACGGCTTCACCCTCCGCGTATTCGTGGGCGACAAGCACGCATCCGTGTCGTCCAACATGCCCAGCGAAGAGGAAATGCTGGCGGAGCGTGCCGTCGCAATGGCCAAAGTGTCGCCCAATGATCCGTTTGCCACGCTGGGTGACCGCGAGCGCCTTGCCACCGAACTGCCGGACCTGGACCTGTTTGACGGGACCCGCCTATCCAGCGAAGAATTAGCTGACCTGGCGAAAAGATCCGAGGCAACCGCGCTGGCCGTGACAGGCATCACTAACACCAACTCCGCCGGCGCCAGTCAGGGCACGGGCGGCATGGTGCTTGCCACATCTGACGGTTTTGTTGGGTCGAGCGTCTCGTCATCATTTGGTGTGTCCATCTCGGCAGTGGCCGGTGAGGGGACAGCCATGCAGCGCGACTATGACTATTCGTCAAAGCGCCACTATGCTGATTTGGCCAATCCCGAAGATATTGGCCGCAATGCCGCCGAACGGACCCTCGCGCGCTTGAACCCGCGCAAGGTGGAGACCGGCACCTATACTGTCATTCTCGATCCCCGATGTGCGAACTCAATGATCGGGCATCTGGCTGGTGCCATCAATGGCGCTGCCATTGCGCGGCAAACCTCGTTTCTCAAAGACAGTTTGGGCGAGCAGGTTCTTGCTAGGGGTGTGACCATTCGGGACGATCCGCACATTTTGCGGGGCCCTGCCTCCCGGCCGTGCGATGGTGAAGGCGTGCAGAACGGTGCGCTGACCCTGGTGGATGATGGGGTCCTGACCGAGTGGCTGCTCGATACCGGCACAGCCAAGGAGCTTGGCCTTGTGACAAACGGGCGCTCAGGGCGTGGGTCGCCGTCGACCCCCAACATTTATATCAAAAACGGCTCCCGAAGCCCGCAAGACCTGCTAGCTGAGGTGGAGCGCGGCATTTACGTGACCGACTTTATCGGCTCGGGTGTCAATGGCGTCACGGGAGATTACTCTCGCGGCGTCAGCGGTTTCCTGATTGAGAAGGGCGAAATACGCGAGGCCGTCAGTGAGATAACCATTGCGGGCAATCTCAAAGATATGTTCCTGCAAATCGAGCCTGCCAATGATCTGGAGTTTCGTTACAGCGCCAACTCGCCCACACTGTCCCTGGGGCAGCTTACCGTTGCGGGCAATTAGCGCACAATCGCTGCTTCATCTTTGCGCAAATGTCACGGTTAGCAGGGCCGCGTATCGCTGACAGGTGACGGCAAATCAGCTAGGCAGAGGCATGGATACGCATGTCGCTGCTCAGCTCCCTGAAAATATGCCTCAAGATCTCGAGCTGCTTGCGGCGGCCGGGGAGGCTGCTGCACGGATTGCGATGCGCTATTTTGGTCAGGCCCCGCAGGTTTGGATGAAAGGCGACGAGTCGCCCGTTTCCGAAGGTGATCTGGCTGTCGATGCCTATCTGAAAGATCATTTGCTAACCGCACGCCCCGATTGCGCATGGGTGTCAGAGGAAACGGCGCTTGATGACAGCAGACTGATAAGCAAGCGAGCCTTCATCGTCGACCCCATTGATGGAACACGCGCCTATATTGGCGGGGACAAAATCTGGGGAATTTCCATTGCCCTGGTCGAAGCGGGGCGCCCCGTAGCCGCAGCCCTTGTTTGCCCGGTTCTTGGGGAAACATATTTGGCAGCATCTGGCTTTGGTGCTTTCGTCAATGGGAGACGCCTTGCCCGAAGGGCCGATGCAAAAGCGCTTCCGGTTGCAGGCCCGTGGCGCATGCGCACGGCGCTCAATGAGATTGAAACAGACATTGAAAGCCAGTGGCCCAGCCATATTCCATCCTTGGCGTACCGCTTGGTCATGGTTGCAAATGGGCAACTTCGCGCAGCATTTGCGAGGCGCGATAGTCATGATTGGGATATCGCGGCGGCCGATCTTATTTTGGCCGAAACTGGCTGTGAATTGAAAGACGTTGCGCGCGGCGGACAGGCCAGCGCGGTCACTTACAACACCGACACAATCAAACGCGGTGTGCTTTATTGTGCGCCAATTGGAGCTGAGCCGCGCTTATTGGACGTGGCCAGACATATGGCCAATCAATCAGGCTCCGGCCGCTAAAACTGAAGAGGGGAATGCCAGATGGCTGAAGACAACACAAAGGATGAGCAACTGCTGCACCTCGTATTGGGGGGCGAACTTGAGGATATTTCCGGTGTTCGTTTCCGCGACCTGGACGCTCTCGACATTGTCGGCATTTTCCCAAATTTTGAGTCTGCCCGGGCGGCCTGGAAGCAAAAGGCCCAGCAGACCGTCGACAATGCACACATGCGCTACTTCGTCGTGCATTTGCATCGCCTGCTTGAACCCGATCACCACTAGGCGGCCGACACCAGCCTGGGCCCGTCACTTCTGAACTCCGCTCAATCCAAGGTCACATGAAAAACATCCGACATCGTGCATCGCTGGAAGCTTACCGTCTGGCAGGGCAGGCAGCTCTACCGCTGCAGCGCGCCCGCTATGCGCAATTGGTCAGGGATGGGCTTGAGGACGCGGATCGGGTTCAGGAGCATTTCGGGTACCCATCCCAGCCGCGCGAAGACGGCTCGTGGGTTTGGTTCCACGCGGGCAGTGCCGACGAAGCAAGGTCCATGTTACCGCTGGTTCGCCTGTGCGCAATGCAGGGCCTGCGCATAGTTGCGACGGCCGCATCGCGCTACGGGCTGAGCTTTTGGGAGCGGGAGGCGCAAAATCGCGGCACTTTGGTGGCGCAATATGCGCCCACCGATGTGGAACGTTGCGTCAATCGTTTTCTGGACTACTGGCAGCCCGATCTGGCCATCACCGTTGCAGACCACATATGGCCCGTCACCACCCACTGTTTGTCCGCAAAGCGTATCTCCAATGTGGTGGTGGGCGGTGTCCTGAGCCAGAGATCACATGACTTCTGGGCCGTGCGCCGTTCGCTTGCCGCGCGGACATTTGGTCAGCTGGACATGGTCGCCGCAATCGACACTGCTCAAGCAGACATATTTCGAGAGTTCGGTGCACTGGAAGTTGAGGTTTGCGGTGACCTGGCGTTTGACGCGCCGGTCGATGCGATCAACCCCCATGCCGACCAGGGCTTCTGGCGAGCCGCAGGAATTGATGAGGGTCGAAAAGCGTGGCTGGCAACGCCCACAAGTCTCGAGGAATTGACGCTCTGCATCGAGGCGCAACGTGCCCTGGTGCTGGCGGGCAGTGATGCGGTGTGCCTGCTCGCACCGCCCCCGTCGCTGCGGATGATTTCCATCACAAAGGCGGTTGCCGATGCCGGCTTGGTGATGGCTGAGGCACCACCGTCCGAAACAAAGAGCGTTTCTGACGAAGGATGGGCAGCATCTGCCAACATCGTTCTGATGCCATTTGGCGCCGAAGGTGAACGCGCCGCCATTCGCAGCGATGCCATTTATCTGGGTGGGTCTTTTGGCAGTGGGCATTCCGGCGGACTGAGTCCCGTGCCTGCCATTCATCATCGCCTCGCCATTGTCTCGGGAGATGGCGTGCAGCGACATCTCGCTCTTTTCAGTCGACTGCATAAAAGCGGTGCAGTGCAGATTATCAAGTCTGGCGATGAGCTGGCGGCTGTCTTGTTGACGGTGTTGGGGGACGAGCTTGCCCACCGCCGAATGACGGACGCGGCTTTGACCACACTTTGGCCTGTGCAGGGCGCGGTCAACAATACCTACATTGCGCTCGACCGCTACCTGCGCCCCATGGTCTATAAAGCACGTATGGATGTTGTTGTGCCGCTGGCACAACCTGCTGAATAGCTGCGCGGGCTTGCCAATTTGGCCATGTCGGATAGCTAACGGCCATGGCTGAAACTCCTCCCTTTTGGTACGCACCTGCAAATGTGCAGGCCTGGCTAATGTCGCCTGTTGCGAAACTCTACGGTTTGATTACGGCCCGAAGGATGATGCGGGAGGCGCACCACAGGTCTAGCTTACCCGTCTTATGCGTCGGAAACCTTGTGGCGGGGGGTGCGGGCAAAACCCCGACTTGCATAGCGCTGGCGGAAATTGTGGAAAATGCGGGTCGCCAGCCTTTGTTCCTGACAAGGGGTCATGGGGGTGCCCTTGCAGGCCCTGTCTTGGTTGATCTTCAAACCCACAATGCCCACGACGTGGGTGACGAGGCTTTGCTGTTGGCCCGTCATGCGCCCACAATTGTTGCCCGCGACAGGGCAGCAGGCGCAATGGCGCTGGAACAGAAATTCACGGGCGGTGACAGGCAAGGTTTTGTCATCATGGATGACGGTTTTCAAAACCCCGGGCTGCACAAGGATTTCTGCCTGGTTGTGATCGATGGTCGGCGGGGTGTTGGCAATGGCTTTGTTCATCCAGCCGGCCCCCTGCGTGCGCCACTTGCCATCCAGATGCGCGCTGCCGATGCCGTGCTTGTGATTGGTGATGGTGACGCGGGAGCGAAAGTGCTTCGGTTGGCTGCCCGCCGCGGCTGCCCCACACAGATCGCCGCATTGGCTCCAGCAACATCACTCAAGCTTAGGGGTGTGTCTGTACTGGCGTGGGCGGGGATAGGCGACCCGGAGAAATTTTATCAGACCGTCCGATCCATGGGTGCCGATGTGAAGGCAACCAAAGATTTTGACGACCATCACTTCGTCAGCGCAGAGGAGGCTCGCGATTTGCTGGATGATGCATCACGCCAGAAACTATCTCTGGTGACGACGGAGAAAGATATGGTTCGGATATTGGCGGCACATGATGCCGATGTTGCAGCTTTGGCCGAGCACTCTACTGCCGTTCCTGTGAAGCTGGCCCCGGACAATGCAGCGGCCTTCGGCGAGTTTGTTCCGCAAACCTTGCGCGCATTCAAGCGACGGATGAATCGGGCAAGCGACGGATGAACCGTGCTCAGCGCAGGTTGCCCGCCCGGCGCTCGGCTTCCACCGACGCATGCACATCCACATAGGCCTCCTGACGGACAACACTCCAATAGCGCAGCTCGTCCAGCGGGATTGTGTGGCCGGTGATTGCACATACGGCACACGGCGCCGTCGTGCATCAAGTAGAACCACTTCTCGTCGATATGCACACGGTCCATCTGGTCGCCGAAGTTATTGTCTGCTTGGACCTTCTCCAGAACGAACTTGAGACGGTTCGACTTGTGCTTCGTGGACAACATAGGCTTGATGTAGCGGTGTCGCCTCTGCTGGCCGAGTTCTGTGCACCACAGACGCACGGTCTCCACGCCGACAT